>CAYZMI010000041.1:0-1963 GCA_964479475.1 uncultured Rhodospirillaceae bacterium
TACCACGCTACAACGTCAAAGAGACTGAAGCTAAGTGGCAGTCGCTATGGGAAGACCAAAACTGTTTCGCAAGCGAGATCGACGAAAGTCGCCCCAAATACTACGTGCTAGAAATGTTTCCCTATCCATCCGGCCGAATTCATATGGGGCACGTCCGCAATTATACCATGGGTGATGTTGTAGCTCGTTATAAAAAAGCACGTGGTTTCAATGTTTTACATCCAATGGGCTGGGACGCCTTTGGTATGCCGGCAGAAAATGCCGCGATGGAGCAAGGGATTCATCCTGCCAATTGGACTTATGAAAACATCGCAACCATGCGACGACAACTCAAAAAGATGGGATTAGCGCTCGACTGGAATCGCGAATTGGCAACTTGTCACCCTGGATATTACCGCCACGAACAGAAAATGTTTCTGGAATTCCTACAAAATGATTTGGTTTACCGGAAAAAGTCATGGGTAAATTGGGATCCAGTTGACAATACAGTGCTCGCAAATGAACAGGTCATCGACGGTTGTGGTTGGCGATCCGGTGCGCCAGTCCAAAAACGCGAGTTAAATCAATGGTTTTTCCGCATTACAGAATTTGCCGAAGAGCTACTCCAGGCACTAACGGAACTTGACCGATGGCCAAGCAAAGTTCGTGTCATGCAAGAGAATTGGATTGGGAAATCGGAGGGCTTGCGCGTCTGGTTTGAGCTGGAAGACCGAGACGACCGCTTGCAAATCTTTACCACGCGTCATGATACAATATTCGGCGCTACATTTTGCGCTATCGCGGCAGATCACCCTTTAGCATCAGATCTGGCGGAGAATGATCCAGCATTATCCGAATTTATTGCCCAATGTCGAAAATTGGGAACGAGCGAAGCCGCGCTGGAGCAGGCGGAAAAGGTCGGTTTCGACACAGGCATCAAAGCTAAACACCCTTTGATTACGGGTAAGTCGCTTCCGCTATATGTTGCTAATTTTGTCCTTATGGAATATGGCAGCGGAGCAATTTATGGGTGCCCGGCTCATGACCAGCGAGATTTAGACTTTGCCCGCAAGTACGGCCTTGATGTCATACCAGTAGTCGTTCCACGGGATCAAGACGCACAAACCTTTACCGTCGAAGACATCGCGTACACAGGTGACGGTGTGCATGCTAATTCCGATTTCATCAATGATTTGGATGTACCCGCCGCTAAGGAGGCAATTGCCGATCGTTTGGAGGTAAATGGAATTGGCAAACGAGAGGTAAATTTCCGTTTGCGCGATTGGGGTATTTCCCGACAGCGGTATTGGGGTTGCCCTATCCCCGTTATAAACTGTGACGCATGTGGCACCGTTCCGGTACCGGAAAGCGATTTGCCAATCGAGCTTCCCGACGACATAGACTTCGAAAAGCCGGGCAACCCGCTAGAACACCACCCGCGTTGGAAACATGTTTCGTGTCCGACTTGCGGGGCTGCAGCGGATCGCGAAACAGACACGCTTGATACGTTTGTAGAGTCATCTTGGTATTTCGCACGCTTTTGTTCTCCACGCGACGACACACCTGTTGACCCATCAGCAGGAAATTATTGGTTGCCGGTAGATCAATATATCGGCGGCATCGAGCATGCGATTCTCCATTTGCTCTATTCCCGATTCTTTTCACGCGCTATGGCAAAGTGCGGATTTTTGGATATCACCGAGCCATTTGCAGGCCTATTCACGCAAGGCATGGTCTGTCATGAAACCTATAAAACCGAAAAGGGTGATTGGATCACGCCTGCGGAAGTCTGTCATGACCATAACGGTACGTTGCGCCATGATGGCACGGGGGCGTCTATAGTTGTCGGGCGCTCAGAAAAAATGAGTAAATCGAAAAAGAATGTTGTAGACCCTGAGGATATAATTGAAACGTACGGCGCTGACACTGCGCGCTGGTTCATGCTGTCGGACAGTCCCCCGGAACGCGATCTTGAATGGACTGA
>CAYZMI010000041.1:2063-11405 GCA_964479475.1 uncultured Rhodospirillaceae bacterium
CTTATGGGTCCGATGATGCCGCATCTCGCAGAAGAATTATGGCAATTAATGGGGAACAAAACACTGCTCGCAGAGACAACATGGCCTAAAGCTGACCCTGCCTTGCTCTTCCAAGATACCGTAACGATCGCTGTGCAGGTAAAAGGTAAATTGCGGGCAACTTTGGATTTACCGCGCGATATTCCGCAGCCTGAAGCTGAGGCGGCAGCCCTTGCTCATCCCACAATCGCTGCAGCTCTGGATGGTAAAACCGTCAGCCGAATCATTTTTGTACCTAATAGAATTATCAATGTGGTGCACTCGTAAATTCAAGCGCAAATTTCTTTCGATCGCCATAATTGGCTCAGTATTAATTGGGCTGGGCGCGTGTGGGTTTAAGCCCTTGTATCAACGTGGTGGCGGCGGAGATGAAAAGAGTTTATCCGCCATCGAAGTTGAGGTGATCAAAGATCGGATTGGTCAACAACTTAGAAATCTACTTATAGCGCGCCTATCACCGCATGGCCTTGCCAAACAAACAGCCTATCGGCTGACGATAGAATTATCTGAGTCCAGACAAAGTCTAGCTTTTAAGAAAGATGATACCGCAACGCGTGCCAATCTTATCGTGCGAGCTAAATTTACTTTGTTAGCCAAACAACGGCCTACGTTAGTTGGGTTTTCGGGCGAGGTGGTTTCGACTATCAGCTACAATATTTTGGTATCTGACTTCGCAACATTAAGTGCGGAGGCAAATGCCAGAAAGCGTGCCCTTACAATCATTTCAGAAGAGATCCGGATTCGATTAGCCGCGGCACTGCGCAATCCGAAGATGTTTGAACGAAAGGCTGACAGGAGTTCAAAATGAAGGTATTGCCCGCACAGGCGGATAGTATTGTAAAATCTCCACCCGGCAACTTGATGGCAGCCCTGATTTACGGTCCGGACGCTGGACACGTAACAGAGCGGGTAAAAGACTTAACAAATGCCATCGTTGACGATCCCACAGATCCATTTTGCATATCGAATATCACGGTAACGGCACTTAAAAATGACAGCCTTCGGCTAGCCGATGAAGCCGCCAGCATGTCTCTAATGGGAGGCAGGCGGGTGGTACAAATTCAAGAGGCTACTGATGATCTGGCGAAAATATTTTCTGGACTTCTAGAGACAGGCCAACAAACGGATGCCTTTTTCATTGTTGAGGCCAGTGATCTGGGGCCTCGATCCACATTACGTAAACTCTTTGAAAACGCCAAAAATGCTGCAGCGATTGCCTGTTACTCTGATGATAGCGCAACTATTAAGTCCTTGGTGAGATCAGTCTTCGACGGGACAAACATAACGGTCTCCGATGATGCATTAAGTTTTCTTACCGACAATCTAGGCGGCGACCGAATGGTAAGTCGGTCAGAGCTTGAGAAGCTGAAGCTTTACAAAGGAAGTGAAGCCGGAGAGGTAACACTCTCAGACGCTATTTCGTGCGTTGGCGACACAGCAAATCTAACCCTCGAAGATTTAGCCTTCGCGGCCGCTGGGGGCGATCTGAAGACCGTATCTCGTCTTTTAGACCGCACTAGACAGGAAGGGATAGCCATTATCACGATACTACGTGCGGTTGGGCGCCATTTTCAGCGATTACATTTAGCGAGCGGGCAAATAGCGAACGGTCAGTCGCCAGAACAGGCGATGAAGGCGCTTAAGCCGCCAGTATTTTTTAAAAGGCTACAATCATTTCGACTACAAAGCCGCCGTTGGTCTATCACGAAATTGGAAGCTGTTATTGCTTCCATTACGCAAGCGGAAACAAGTTGCAAATCTACAGGGACGCCCGATGAACTGGTTTGTGGTCAACTTCTGTTGAGAATTACTGTCATGGGACAGCGGTTGTAGGGCTACGCTTGACCTTAGATCTACGCAGCATGCTTGCTGTTAATTTTTCTCGACCTGTCCAAGGCGTCTAATAACCTCATCAAGCTGATCAAGACTGCCGTAATGTACGACGATCTTGCCGCCCACATTCTCTCCTCGAAACTCTATTTTAACTTTAAGACCTAGATTATCAGAAACTGTTCGCTCCAATTCCATCGTATCGGGGTCCTTAATTGGTAATGTTCGCGGGACCGCTTGGCGGGGCGCTTTTTCTTTTCTAACTAACGCCTCCGTTTGCCTAACATTAAGATTGGATTTCCTAATTTGTTCAGCAAATAGCGACGGATTCATAGAACCCACCAAGGCCCTCGCATGACCTGCTGAAAGAGTACCATTCTCGATTAAGTTTAAAACCTCATCGGGAAGTGTCAGTAACCGCAAAGAATTTGCAACGTAGCTCCTACTCTTACCAACAACTTTCGCCAAGCTTTCCTGGGTGTGATTAAATTCCTTTATTAGTTTTTGGTAGCCCAAAGCCTCTTCGAGCGGGTTCAAATCGGTACGTTGAATGTTTTCGACTAGCGCTACTTCCAATACACCTTCATCAGTCAACTCATGGACGACCACAGGCACTTCGTGCAGTTGCGCAAGTTGCGCGGCCCGCCAGCGGCGTTCACCTGCGACTATTTCATACCGACCTGGTTCCGATGAATTTGAGCGAACAAGGATAGGTTGCACAATGCCCCGCTCACGAATTGAAGATGCAAGTTCTTCGAGATTTTCTTCATTAAAAATTCGACGCGGCTGATAGGGGCTGGGTGAAAGAAATTCCACTGGCAATACCTGAGGCGGAATACCCGATTCCTCAATTTGCGGTTTATTTACGGCATTCTCGCCTAATAATGCCGAGAGTCCGCGGCCTAACTGTACGCCTCGAGGCTTCTGCTCAGTCATATCTAATTCCCTTCCTCGCGTCGCAACACTTCTCCTGCCAAATGCACGTAGGCCTGTGAACCTTGGCAAGAAAAATCGTAAAGTAACGCAGGCTTTCCGTGGGAGGGCGCTTCTGATAGGCGCACATTTCGCGGAATAACCGTTTGATAGACAATTTCACCGAAGTAACCACGAACATCTTCAGCAACAAGACTGCTGAGATTGTTTCGCGGATCATACATAGTCAAAACAATCCCTTGAATGGATAGCTGATCATTGAAGCTGTTCTGCACGCGCTCAACCGTTTTCACCAATGCGCTAAGTCCTTCAAGGGCCAGATATTCGCACTGCAGCGGTACTAAAATTCCATCGGCCGCAACCAGCGCGTTTAACGTAAGAAGCCCCAGCGCAGGCGGGCAATCAATTATGATATAGTCATGCAAGGGGCCAAGCTCTCGTATGGCACGCTGTAGCCGGTACTCCCGGCTCTCCATATCCACAAGTTCGAGTTCTGCACCAGATAAATCGAACGAGGCAGGCACAACTGTCAGGCCAGGAACATCGGTCTCTGCCTCACCATCGGAGATGCGGGCACCGCCAATAAGCACCTCATAGCTACCGATTTCAGCCAAATTCCGATCGATCCCGAATCCGGTAGAGGCATTACCTTGCGGGTCTAAATCAAACAGCATAACCCGTCGCCCGACAGCAGCTAACGCGGTAGACAAATTTATCGCGGTAGTTGTTTTGCCAACCCCCCCTTTTTGGTTAGCAATCGCAAGAATGCGATTGGGGCGCCGTTTGAAAAATTCGCTACTAACGCTTGTTTCCGTCAGATCCGTCACGCGAAATATCCTGAATGCGGAGAATGGTTCCCATAGAATCCGAAAGGCTTTGAAAGCGCTCAACGGACATATTCCAACTTTCATGCGCTTGGGTCAATTCCCCTTCGACAGTCTTCCCTTTAGGAAATAGACATATTGTTTTACCATTCCCATGACGAAGATATGGTTCAGCATATGCAAGAAGCGCTGTCAAAGGTGCTAAAGCGCGCGCCACTATAACATCGCTTTCCCAAGCAATAACTTGCTCTATACGCCCATGATGAATTTCTACCTGGGCTCCCGATAAGCGCGCCGCTTCACGCAAAAACGCCACCTTTTTGCTGGAGGATTCAATAAGTTGAACGGGGCGATTTAATAAAATTGATAAAATCATTCCTGGAAAACCTGCACCGCTTCCCATATCGGTTATTATTTGAGCATTCCGTGGTAAGTAAGTCATTAATTGGGCTGAATCGAACATATGGCGTCGCCATACGTCATTCAAGCTCTCAGCGCCCACCAAATTAATTGCCTTTTGCCAATTTTCTAATAAATCTAGAAAGAGCTGAAGACGATTGATTGTTTCACGTGAAACATCTAATTCAGCTGCAAATTCATCCGGGGACATAGTGCCATTGCTATTACTCATGAGGGCCGACGGTTGTTTAAGCGGCCGAACGGATGCTACGCACGTGGCGAAGTAAAATTATAATTGCCGCCGGTGTCACGCCTGAAATCCTTGAGGCCGCCCCCAACGTTGCAGGCTGCGAAATAGAAAGCTTTTCGCGCACCTCATTAGATAGCCCATTAATGTTGGCGAAATTTAAATCCGGCGGCAAGACAAGATTTTCATCCCTCCGAAACGCTTCGATATCAGCACTTTGTCGACGAAGATAGGCTTCATAGCGGCCTTCGATTTCGATTTGCTCCACGATTTTTTCGTTAAAGTTACCGAGCTGGGGCCAAATCGATGATAAGCGAGATAGGTTAATGTCGGGATGAGATAAAAGTTGCATGGCGTTACGTGAAACGCCATCCTGTGCAACGCCAAAACCCGACTTCGCTAGTGCAGATGGTGTAGCCGTCAATGAGACCAAGAGCCGCCGTAAACTATTCAAACGACGGAGTTTTTCCTTAAATACTGCAGCTCTTTCCAACCCCACGCAACCAATATTTTCACCAAGGGGTGTCAGTCGCTGATCTGCATTATCAGCCCTTAATGTCAAGCGATATTCCGCCCGGGAAGTAAACATGCGATAGGGTTCTGATGTTCCGCGGGTCACAAGATCATCGATCAATACACCAATATATGCGTCAGCCCTGTCCAATAAAAAATGACCGCCGCCCGCACAATCAAGCGCTGCATTGAGACCCGCCATCAGTCCTTGCGCTGCCGCCTCTTCATAGCCAGTTGTGCCATTTATTTGCCCCGCAAAATACAGGCCTGGAACTTTTCGGGTCTCTAGGGTATTTCGCAACTCCCTCGGATCAACATAATCGTATTCGATAGCATAGCCTGGACGGAGCATCGTCGCCCTCTCCAATCCGGGTATAGCGCGTAACATATCTTGTTGAACATCGCGTGGCATGCTGGTCGAAATACCGTTGGGGTAAACGGTATGATCATCAAGGCCCTCCGGTTCGAGAAATATTTGATGTCGAAGCCGGTCGGGGAAACGCACCACCTTATCTTCTATCGAGGGACAGTATCTTGGACCGGTACCTTCGATTTGTCCGGAATAAATTGGTGCGAGATCAATATTATTCTTTATGATTTCGTGAACGGCTTTCGTCGTCCCGGTGATAAAGCAATTGATTTGTGGTGTTCGAATACGATCGGTCAGAAACGAGAAGGGCGGCGGAGGGCTGTCGCCGGGCTGAACTTCAAGACCGGACCATTCGATCGTCCTGCCATCGAGACGGGGCGGTGTACCCGTTTTTAGCCTACCCAAGCGAAATCCTACGCGGCCGAGCGTACTGGATAAACCAAGACTTGCGGCTTCACCAGCCCGGCCGGAGGCTATACGCTCTTCTCCCACATGAATCACGCCACGCAAGAACGTGCCGGTCGTTAGGATAATACTGTGAGCCGAAATAAACTGACCATCCCCAGTAATCACGCCCGAAATTCGACCACAATTTTGAAAAGACAGATCTTCGACAGTTCCGGCCTTAATCAATAAATTATTTTGACCCTTTAAAATATCCTGCATTGCCTGCCGGTAAAGCTTGCGATCTGCCTGGGCCCGGGGACCACGTACGGCGGGACCCTTACTACGATTCAGCAAACGAAATTGGATGCCGGCCCGGTCGATTGCGCGTCCCATAACACCATCTAACGCATCAATTTCACGCACGAGGTGCCCTTTTGCTAATCCGCCAATTGCGGGATTACAGGACATTTCACCGATGGTCTCAATATTATGGGTAATCAATAAAGTGCTGACACCCATTCGGGCGGCAGCCGCGGCAGCCTCACATCCAGCGTGCCCACCACCAATAACAATGACATCAAACCGATTTGTCTTGAATTCTTTCATAAGCATTATCTCGGCGAACAGAAAACATATGTAAATCAAAATTGACTAAAAGTACGTGTTGTTCGACGTGAAACATTATCTTACTACTTTCCAATGCAGAACTCTGCGAAAATTATATCAAGAATATGCTCAACGTCGACATTACCCGTAATGCGACCAAGTGCCCGCGTCGCCAACCGAAGATCTTCCGCTTTGAGCTCTGCCATATCCGCTGCACTTGCTCTATCCAGTGCCTTTACGCAGTCGGTCAAGGCTTCACGATGACGTAATCTAGTGGGGGGCTGGGCGTTTTGTTCACTAATTAAGCAAGACACTCGCTCGGTCAACCGGTCAATCAACAACTCAATATTCTCTTCGGTCTTCGCGGATACACCAATAGCCCCTTCAATCTGATTTATCACACGCTCACTGCATGACAAATCCAGTTTATTAAATAGGGGCAATGCTTTAGGCCCGAGTAGAGAGAGGGACTGGGGGTCCAACTCCAACCGACTGGCATCAAATACAACAATACACAAATCTGATTTTTCGGCATGTTTAAAGGCGCGGCGCACGCCTTCCTGTTCAATCACATCTTCCGAATCACGAAGGCCCGCAGTGTCGGCAATAGTGACCGCATAACCACCTAAATCTAAGCTGACTTCAACTATATCGCGCGTCGTACCAGCGGTTTCGGACACAATAACAATATCTCGCTGCGCCAAAATATTAAGGAGACTAGATTTGCCCACATTGGGCGCGCCAACAATTGCGATAAAAATGCCCTCCCGGATGAGCTCACCCCGTCGATGGTCATTTAAATATTCTGTTATTTCTTTTCGCAACATCAAAATATTCTTATCTATTTCTATTTCCAGATAATCAGGCAGACCTTC
Source organism: uncultured Rhodospirillaceae bacterium (assembly GCA_964479475.1). GTDB lineage: Bacteria > Pseudomonadota > Alphaproteobacteria > MPNO01 > UBA2964 > JAQBTY01. Next base: position 9,087 of record CAYZMI010000041.1, read on the forward strand.
CTCTGGAAAATCCAAATCTGCTTCCATTAGTGCCAATCCGCGGACAAGCATCTCGCGCCAAGTGGCAAGTTGATCACCAAGCGCCCCCCCAAATTGACGCAGCGCTTGCCGTCTTTGGGCTTCTGTTTCTGCTGAAATTAGATCAGCGAGACCTTCGACTTCCGTAAGATCAAGCTTTTCATTGTCAAAAGCACGGCGCGAAAACTCACCTGGCGCCGCTAAGCGGCACCCCTCAATTTGAGAAAGCGTATCACAGACGGCCGTCACGGTGGCACGGCCACCATGAATATGAAATTCAGCAACATCCTCCCCAGTAAAGCTTGCGGGCCCGGGAAACCATAAAACAAGACCGACATCAAGAAGTTCGCCGGTTTCGGGGTCACAAATTCGGCGTCGTGTTGCCTGGCGTGGTGGGGGTGCCAAACCACCGATCAATCCCTCCATAGAAAATCGTGCCAAAGGACCAGACACGCGAATTACAGCGATACCTGCCTGACCTGAAGCCGTAGCTGGCGCATAAACCGTATCAGTCATTATGACAAACCGTTTGCCCGGAACCACGCTCGATTGCAAGCAGAACTTTCTCTCTATCGCGCGCGCAATAAACCTAGTCTAAACTATAAAACCGACGCCCAATTTAGAATTTGGAAAGCCCATGGCATTAAATCTCCTTGCAGGTGAAACTAGCCCCTATCTTCTTCAACACGCCGATAACCCCGTCGATTGGCACCCTTGGGGGCCGGAAGCCCTTGCTGCGGCCAAATCCCAAGACAAACCGATCCTCCTATCTGTAGGTTATGCGGCATGTCATTGGTGTCACGTGATGGCTCATGAGAGTTTTGAGAATGAAGAGATTGCAGCTTTAATGAACAAACTCTTCATAAACATAAAAGTCGATCGAGAAGAACGCCCGGATATTGATGCCATTTATATGCAATCTCTGGCGCTACTTGGGCAACAAGGCGGCTGGCCTCTTACCATGTTCCTCACGCCGGCAGGGGAACCCTTCTGGGGAGGAACTTATTTTCCACCAGATTCACGATTTGGGCGCCCCGGTTTTTCAGATGTCTTACATACTATCCACCAATATTGGCGTGAAAAACCAGAAGATATAACTAAGAACGTCACTACGTTGCGGGGGGCCATATCAAATATGGCAATCGCCAAGGCTGGCGGCGAGGTTTCGCTGGACGTAATCGAACGGGCAGCACATCGCCTTGCGCAAGAATTTGATAAGAACAATGGGGGCATTGGTACGGCACCTAAATTCCCAAATCCATCAATACTCAAGCTCTTGTGGCGTACCCACAAGCGCTGTGGCAGCAGCGATTTGCGCGATATCGTGCTGCTGACGCTCGAAAAAATGAGTCATGGCGGTATTTATGACCATTTAGGGGGCGGATTTGCCCGTTATTCAGTAGACGCTATTTGGCTCGCCCCTCATTTCGAGAAGATGCTTTATGACAATGCCCAGCTAATAGATTTGTTGACCTGGGCTTGGCAAGATACCGGTGATCCACTGTTTGCAACGCGAATCCAAGAGACGATCAATTGGACCATCCAAGAAATGGTTGCGGACGGCGGCGGATTTGCTGCAACACTCGATGCAGATAGCGAAGGCGAGGAAGGTAAGTTCTACATCTGGTCGGCGGAGGAGATAGACACAATCCTCGGAGAAAACGCCGAACTTTTTAAAGAAGCTTACGATGTTAAGTCTGCAGGCAACTGGGAAGGACAAAATATTCTCAATCGCATTAATCCACCGCGAAAATTCACCCCAGTAGAGGAAGTATCTTTATCCAAATGTCGCGAAGCATTGATGGCGGAGCGGAACAAACGCACTCGACCCGGTTGGGACGACAAAGTTTTGGCAGACTGGAACGGGCTAATGATTGCCGCAATGGCAGAGGCCAGCGCCGTCTTCGGCGAACCGATATGGCTGACTACTGCGGTCGGTGCGTATTCATTTGTACGCGACAATATGATGGCAGACGGGCGGCTATTTCATTCCTATCGTAATGGTCAACCCAAACACGTCGGGACGCTGGACGACTATGCCTGCATGATCCGCGCGGCGTGCACCTTAAACGAAGTTACCGGAAAAACCTCATATTTAGAGGAGGCGGAAGCTTGGGCCGCCATACTCGATGCCCATTACTGGGATAAAATTGATGGCGGTTATTTTTTTACGGCCGATGACGCAGAGGCACTAATCGTGAGAAACAAATCCGTTTCCGATCATGCAACGCCATCCGGTAACGGACTTATGGTTTCTATGCTTGCTCAACTCTATTTTCTCACCGGGAACCCAAATTATCG
>CAYZMI010000041.1:11505-18125 GCA_964479475.1 uncultured Rhodospirillaceae bacterium
ATAAAGAAAGTCTGGCAAAGGCGCTATTGTAGCAATTAGCGCGAAAGATAATAAGATTGGTTACACATCTATGCCTTGCATTTCTCTAATATCCCCGCTTGGCGCCATCACCATTATGGAAATTAATGGTTCGATCACCTCTCTGAATTGGTGCTGGTCCAAAATGCAAGAAGAATCCGATTTGTTAAGAACAGCCCGCGATCAACTCAACGACTATTTCAATGGACAACGCCAAGACTTTCTGCTGCCGCTTGCTCCTCGGGGTACACCATTTCAGCGCCGAGTATGGAATGGAATTTGCGACATCCCTTATGCGGAAGTAAAAAGTTATGGTGATCTATCAACAAAATTGAATACAGGTGCGCGCGCTGTAGGAACGGCCTGCGCGCGCAACCCAATACCGATAATCATTCCATGTCACCGGGTGGTGGGATCTAATGGCGCCCTCACCGGTTATTCCGGTGCAGGTGGATTAGCGAGCAAAAAAAAATTGCTGGTTCTTGAGGGTTATAAATTCTCTTGACCGCGTGCTTATTCAATTAGAAGCCGATGACAGTCAGTGAAGGTCAAGCTAATGTGTCGCAGAAAATTTAAACGCATCTAAAATAGAGACCTGGGGGAAAAGACAAAAATGGCCGACATTACTATTCAGGGTTCTGATGGGAGCTTTAGCGCATATATGGCAACACCCGCATCGGGATCAGGTCCCGGCATTCTGGTCATTCAAGAAATCTTTGGGGTTAATAAGGTCATGCGGGACTTGTGCGATGATTTCGCATCCCAGGGTTACATTGCGGTTTGCCCGGATATCTTTTGGCGGATTGAACCTGGCATACAATTAACAGATCAATCAGAAGAAGAATGGAATAAAGCATTCGAGTTGATGAACAAGTTTCTACCGGATTTTGAAAAGGGTGTGGGAGATCTAACGGCCACTATGGCGCACATTCGTGACCGGAGAGAGTGCACTGGAAAAGTGGGGTGCGTGGGCTATTGTCTTGGCGGTAGTTTAACCTACAGCATGGCATGCATGTCTGATTCCGATGCCTCAGTCGGTTATTATCCAGTACAGATAGATGATCACTTGCCGTATGCAGAGCATATCAAAAAACCCGCCATGTTTCACATCGCGGAGCAGGATGGATTTTGCCCACCAGAATCCCAGGAAAAAATTGCTGAAGCATTCAGCAAAAACAGCAATATATCGATGCATTTATATCCGGGCGTAGATCACGCCTTTGCCCGATTAGGCGGTAGCAATTATGACCAGTCGGCCGCTAGCTTAGCCAACCAAAGAACTGCTGAAATCTTCAAAACTGCACTAAATTGAGCCCCGATAAATTGACAAAAAATACGGCAGATCCGTAAATTGTTACCTAAAATTGACAATCCTAATTGGGGTATATTGTGACAAGAGCAATCCGTATTCATAAAACCGGCGCTCCATCTGTGATGAAATGGGAAGAAGTTAACGTTGGCAATCCCAAAAAAAGCGAAGCGCGCATACGCCAAACGGCGGTTGGCCTCAATTTTATCGACACCTATCATCGTGTCGGGCTTTACCCGCTGCCATTACCATTTACACTAGGGTCTGAAGCGGCCGGTATTGTCGAGGCTGTTGGTAAAGGGGTAAGCAAGTTAAAAGTTGGCGATCGCGTTGCCTATGCTGGGGGCCCCATCGGCGCTTACGCGCAAGAACGCATCTATCCCGCAGACAATCTAATTAAAATTCCGAAAGAAATCTCGGACCAAACAGCAGCCGCGATGATGCTAAAAGGCATGACCGTTCGCTATTTGCTTCGAGATACCTATCGCGTCAAAAAGGGCGATACGATCCTGATACACGCGGCTGCAGGTGGTCTCGGACTTATTCTTTGCCAGTGGGCGAAACATCTGGGCGCAACCGTTATTGGTACAGTCAGCTCCAAACAAAAGGCGGATCTAGCGCGCGCCCATGGCTGTGATTATCCGATCATTTACACGAAGCAAAATTTTGTCGACCGGGTGAAGCGCATAACCAAAGGTAGCGGTGTGCCAGTGGTTTACGATTCGATAGGGAAAGTTACATTTGAAGGGTCGTTAGATTGTTTGCAAAAGCGGGGTTTGTTAGTGAGTTTTGGTAACGCATCTGGTCCAGTTGGGCCCTTTGCGCCCGGCATCCTGACTCAGAAGGGGTCGCTCTATGTGACCCGACCATCCCTGTTCGACTACATTGCCACTCGAAAAGAGCTGGAAGCAAACGCACGAGACCTAATCCACTTAGTAAAGACAGGCGTGGTAAAGATTAAAATCAATCAAGCCTATCCACTTAAAGATGCCGCCAAAGCACACCGTGATTTGGAAAATCGTCGCACCACGGGATCGACCGTTCTACTCACTTAATACTTATTAAAGAGAAAACCCGAAAGGGTATGCGGGAAGCAATGGCGCCCCGTCCTTAATTCAGCGAAAAACTTACTGATTCATAGACTCAAAGAATTCCTCATTGTCCTTTGTGCCCTTTAGCTTATCAATAAGAAACTCCATGGCATCCGCGGTACCCAACGGCGATAAAATACGCCTTAATACCCACATTTTCGACAAAGTATCTTTAGCTACCAATAATTCCTCTTTTCGCGTGCCGGACTTGGTAATATCCATGGAGGGGAAGGTTCTCTTATCTGACAGTTTACGATCAAGAACAATTTCAGAATTACCGGTGCCCTTAAACTCTTCAAAAATGACCTCGTCCATTCTGGAGCCAGTGTCGATCAAGGCCGTTGCTATAATCGTCATGGATCCGCCTTCTTCAATATTCCGAGCCGCGCCAAAAAACCGTTTGGGACGCTGTAACGCATTGGAATCGACGCCGCCGGTCAATACCTTGCCAGAACTTGGTACAACCGTATTGTAAGCGCGCGCCAGACGCGTAACCGAATCAAGCAGAATTACTACATCGCGCCCGTGTTCAACGAGCCGCTTAGCCTTTTCAATAACCATCTCTGAAACTTGAACGTGACGTGTTGCCGGCTCGTCAAAAGTAGAGCTCACAACCTCACCATTGACCGATCTTTGCATATCGGTCACTTCTTCCGGCCTCTCATCAATGAGCAGTACGATCAAATAAACATCAGTGTTATTTTCTGTGATTGCATGAGCGATGGCCTGCAACATCATGGTTTTGCCGGTGCGGGGGGGCGCGACGATTAGTGCCCGCTGCCCCTTTCCAATTGGCGATACTATATCGACAATCCGAGTGGTGAGGTCTTTGCTTTTAGGATTGTCTTCGTGAAGGCTAAATTTTTCCTCAGGATAGAGCGGGGTCAAATTATCAAAATTTATCCGGTGACGCACTTTTTCGGGGTCATCGAAATTAATTTGATTAACCTTGAGAAGCGCAAAATAACGCTCCCCGTCTTTTGGTGATCTAATTTGTCCCTCAACTGTGTCGCCGGTCCGCAAACCAAATCGGCGAATTTGGCTTGGTGACACATAAATGTCATCCGGACCAGGCAAATAGTTAGCTTCGGGTGCCCGCAGAAATCCGAAGCCATCTTGCAGAATTTCCAAGACGCCATCCCCATGAATGGCTATGTCGTTCTCGGCGAGTTGCTTTAAAATGGCGAACATCATCTCCTGTTTTCGGAGAGAGGACGCATTTTCGATGCTTAGGTCTTCGGCATAAGCAAGCAAATCCGCGGGCGATTTTTGCTTGAGTTCTTGGAGATTCATGGCGTTTTAATCAGATATCTGTGATCGTTGGAGAGAGGGTTCTGCGCGATAAAATTAAAATGGACGTATCGGGCGGGCCGGACGGTCTTGCGATCGGTAATGTGGGATTATTGCCTGAGACACAGGCATTTAGTCATAATTCACAACACATAACTAGCGGTATTCAGTATAAAAGTCAATCGCAGGATAAGTTGTCAGTCAACCCGGCCTAACAACCACCAAAACTACGATTACAATCATTAGCAATGTGGGGACCTCATTTATGATGCGATAAAATTTAGCTGACCGCACATTATTGTCAGCTTCAAAATCCTTACACCATAGAATAAAAAGAATATGTAAAAGCAACATTCCAGCCGTAAGAACGAGTTTGGCGTATATCCACCAACTGGCCCAATCAATCAAACCAGGAATATAAATTAGCCAGAGTCCAAACACTAAACTCGCGATCATAGCAGGATTCATAATCGCACGAAGCAAGCGACGCTCCATTACCTTAAACGTCTCTGATTTATCGGACCCTACCTTTGCATCGCAGTGATAAACGTAGAGACGCGGTAAATAAAGCATGCCCGCCATCCACGCGATCACCGATATTATGTGGAGTGATTTAATCCAGGGATAAAGATGAGCCAACCAATCAACCATATTGGTACATTCGGCGAATTTTATTCACACACACATGCACGCGCTAAAGCCTTTAGGACAAATCCTATCACCGTTTTGACTAGTAACAGCGACCTCATCAACGTTATGAACTAGAGAAGCCAAACCTTGAATAAAAGGCTCCATAACTCTTACCGTAGGCACCCGAATATAATTTGGCACACCCATATTCTCTGCTAATTTTTTATATTCTATATCTAGTTCTACAAGCGTCTCAGAATGTTCCGAGACGAAAGCTACAGGAACAACAATTATCGAAATACCATCCTTTCCAGCACGACAGATTTCATCATCCGCATAGGGGCGCAACCATTCGACCGGGCCAACCCGGCTTTGATAACAGATCGAATAGTCCAACTGGGGTAAATTTAACCGTTTAACCAATTCGTCTACGGTCATTTCCACCTGTGCTTGATAAGGGTCGCCAGATAATACAAATTTTTGTGGCAAACCATGCGCAGAAAATAATATGCGTATTGGCTGACCTTCTAGCGGTATCATAGATACGCGGATGAGTTCTACGAGTGCATCAATAAACCCGTTTTGTGTCGGGTAGCAACAAACCAAAGTAGTTGGACATAATATGCCAACTTTCTCTGCCGCTGTCTTCCAGGCGCGCTCAAATGATAATGTTGTGGTCGTAGAATATTGTGGATAGAGCGGCAATAAAATGATTCTATCCGGACTATACTCAAAAACCTCGTTCGCACACTCCTCAGCAAAGGGGTGCCAATAACGCATGGCCACAAAGACTCGATAATCTTTTCCCAATTCATCTTGTAAGGCTGCTGATTGACATCGTGTCTCACCTAAAATAGGCGATTTTCCGCTGATTTTCTGGTAAATCTCTCGAGCTGCTTGCAACCGCCGCGCCGAGATTATCTTTGCGATCAACCAACGCAATGCTTTGGGTTGGCGAATAATCAAGGGATCGTTAAATAAATTGAACAAAAATGGTTGGACCGCTTCGAGACTATCAGGTCCCCCCAAATTAAAAATAACAACCGCTGTCCTTGACATAATTCTAGTTATTCACAAGTAAAGTTATGACTTTTGTCCGGCCACGTAATCGCAAAGCGCCGATACATTTTCAGGTGGCGTCGTTTGCATAACGCCATGTCCCAAATTAAAAATGAATGGATATTCATTAAAAGCTTGATAAATTTTATCCACTTCATCTGTTAAAACATTACCACCTTCAACCAAATAAACCGGATCAAGGTTCCCTTGGACAACTAAATGCGGCTGCAACTCTCTCCGCGCCCATTCCCGCGACATCGTTTGATCCAGGCTGACGGCGTCGACACCAGGACAACCTACAAATTCACGATATCTAACACCCGCCAACCTTGGAAATACGATTATGGGCACGTGAGGATATTCTTCCTTAAAGCGGGCAACTATTCGTCTAATTGGGCTCACACACCATTCCTGAAAGGCGCCGTCCGGTAACAATCCTGCCCAACTATCGAAAATTTGTATGACATCCGCCCCATACTTAACCTGTAAAACTAAATGTTTGAAGATAGATTCTTCAAGAATATTAATCAGTTTTTGAAATGAGCTGCGATCGCCAAATGCCCATCTTTTTGTCTTCACATAATCGCGACTTGATCCTCCTTCAATCATATAAGTAGCAATCGTCCACGGCGCGCCACAAAAACCGATTAGAGCAATGTCTTCTGATAATTTGGATTTAACCAGCGACAACGCTTCATATACAGGAACTAAGTAATCACTCACACGACTTACATCTAACTGAGCAATATCTTTATCTGTTGTCAGCGCTTCAAGGACTGGGCCAATGCCCTCCTTGAACGCTACCGGTTGCCCAAGAGCATCAGGAATAACCAAAATATCAGAAAACATAATTGCAGCATCGAGCTGAAACCGCTGAATAGGTTGCAACGTTACCTCTGCAGCCAAGTCAACAGAATAACAGAGATCAAGAAAACTACCGGCTTGCGAGCGCAATTCTCGGTATTCAGGCAAGTAGCGACCTGCTTGGCGCATCAACCAAATAGGGGGACGATCAATAGGCAATTGATTGAGGGTCTTAACAAATCTGCTGTCGTTAGCAATCAAAGGAAAAATCTATTTAGTATGTTACAGAACAAGACTTCTACATAATCTACTATATATAAGAAAGTTGTTGTTGTTGTTGTCACCTGAGTTACGGGGATTGATTAATATCCTCATTTAATCCACTGGGTGGAACAACAGGGGGTTTAAGTGTGTAGAGC
>CAYZMI010000041.1:18225-20847 GCA_964479475.1 uncultured Rhodospirillaceae bacterium
TGTATTCTGTCGAGCTTCGCTATGAGTGGCCCCACTGGTAAAATTCGGAACCAATGACATCCTTTCTTTCAGAGCCCATTGTTTTAGCTTCAACAAGCGCAACCCGCCACAGAATATTAGAAAACGCGAGCGTACCGTTTGAAGCGGTTAGGCACTTTGTAGACGAGGAAGAAATAAAACTAAGCCTTATTAAAGATCAAATCTCGGGTGGCGACATAGCGGTAGTGCTCGCCGAACAGAAAGCGCGATACGTATCCCGCCAGCGGCCCGGTTGTTTAATCGTTGGTGCGGATCAAACTCTTGAATTGGACGGTCGAATTTTTAACAAACCCGAAAATATCAAAGAGGCCCGGCTACAGTTAACTGAATTACGTGGCTCAGAACATGTTCTTTACAGCTGTGTCTGTGTTGTACGGGATCAAGAGCGGCTGTGGCATCAGCTAGATAGAGCCCGATTAACAATGAGAAACTTCTCTGACGAATTTCTGCAAGATTACATTGAGTCCATGGGCGATAAATTATTGTACGGTCCGGGTGGTTATCAAATTGAAGGCATGGGTGCTCAGCTCTTTACGAAAGTCGTGGGCGACTATTTTACTATTCTTGGACTACCCCTAAACCCCTTACTTAACTTTCTTAGGTTGCGCGGAGCGCTTAAAACATGAACGCTACAGCGGGAGTACCTTTGGCTGGCGTCATCGGTTGGCCGGTCGATCACTCTTTATCACCTCAATTGCATGGGTACTGGCTAGAAAAGTACAAAATCAAGGGTGCTTATGTGCCACTAGCCGTGCCATCCCATGAACTAGAACAGGCGTTACGTACATTACCTGGGCGTGGATTTAGGGGTGCCAACGTTACGGTTCCCCACAAAGAGGAAGCAATTAAGGTCGTTGATCAAGTCGATGCGTCGGCGCAGCGGATTGGTGCGGTAAATACAATATTTGTTCATTCAGACAATACTCTCGAGGGCCGAAACACAGACGGTTACGGGTTTCTTCAGTCCTTGCGTGAAGAGAGGAGGAACTGGCAGGCATCGGAGGGCCCCATAGGTATCATGGGTGCCGGTGGAGCTGTTCGCGCCATTTGTGTCGCACTCCAAGACGCAGGAGCACCAGAGATCCGGATCATCAATCGTACGTTTTCCCGCGCAGTGACAATAGCAGAAGAATTTGGTGAACCCGTAATCCCTGTGTTATGGAAAGATCGTCATGAGGCTTTAGATGGGTTATCATTGCTTGTTAACGGCACATCACTTGGTATGAGAGGCAAACCACCCCTAGAGTTGAAACTTTGTGCTCTTCCGCAGACCGCTCTCGTGACTGATATTGTTTATTCCCCGCTAGAAACGCATTTATTGCGAACCGCTCGGTTAAGAGGCAATCCAACCGTCGACGGCCTAGGTATGCTCCTCCATCAGGCGCGTCCGGGTTTCGAATTCTGGTTCGGGCGGAAACCAGAGGTATCCGCTGAATTGCGTCAATTCATTTTAGCGGCTGTACAAAATAGCGGATAGCGAAGGGGGGCCTAGTGATGAAAATTCTCGGGCTAACCGGTTCGATCGGTATGGGAAAGACAACCGCTGCTAAAATGTTAGAAAAGTTGGGCCTAAAAATTTGCGACTCTGACGCTATTGTGCACCGGTTACTAGGCCCGTCTGGTGCTGCGGTAAAGAAAGTCGAAGAAGAATTTGAAAATGTTGTTCGCGAAGGAGCCGTAGACCGTTACCAACTTGGCCGGCGGGTGTTTGGTGATGATGTAGCACTAAAGAAATTGGAGGCTATTCTTCATCCGATGGTGCAATCCCAACAGGCTGACTTCTTGAGGTTGGCGGCGTTGCAAAATGCTTCGATTGTTGTTCTTGATGTGCCTCTCTTGTTTGAGGTTGGCACGGATCAGCGATGTGATGCGGTAGTTGTAGTTACCGCCCCACGCTTTTTGCAGGAACAGCGAGTATTACGGCGGCCGGGAATGACACTACAACGATTTGAGGCAACGCTTAACCGGCAACTACCTGACCTTCAGAAGCGTCAGCGTGCAGACTTTATTATCCACACCGGTTTAGGAAAGTGTCATACGTTTAGAGAGTTGCGACAAGTGGTTAACCAAATGTTAGATAGACCAAATGGGTTGTGGCCGCCTGCTGGTCGAAAGTCTTGGGGGATTTATGCGCGAAGTAGTGCTTGATACGGAGACAACAGGACTATCACCGGAAAACGGAGACCGTATCGTGGAAATAGGGTGCTTAGAACTCTCTAACCACACGGTTACTGGCCAGACCTATCACTGTTATATAAATCCCGAGATGCCCATGCCGTCCGCGGCTCAAGACGTGCATGGGCTGAGCGACAATTTTTTGGCTGACAAACCGTTATTTTCCGATGTCGTCGAAGAATTCCTCGATTTTGCCGGGAACGATCCACTGATTATTCATAATGCCGCCTTTGATATGGGCTTTATTAATACCGAGTTGGAGCGCCTTGGAAAATCGCCACTACCGCGTTCACAAACCATTGATACTGTGTCGATGGCGAGGGAAAAATTTCCGGGCTCACCGGCGAGTTTGGATGCATTGTGCCGCCGTTTCAGTATTGACAATTCGGCGCGAACCCTACACGGCGC
>CAYZMI010000041.1:20947-23014 GCA_964479475.1 uncultured Rhodospirillaceae bacterium
AATAAAGGCGGGAAACCACCGTCCCGCGTTACCTCCGCTACGATATTGCGGGCAAATGGGAAGATTTGGCGAGCGCCTTCTATCAGCAAGACAGCCTGAACGGCATCATCGGGCACGTTGGCTAGCATGATCCCGGCGCCATAAGTCAATTCGATGATGAAAACCGCTGCATCTTCATGTCTAGCTTCACCGCGAATGATCAAGCACACTTCATATTGGGCCGGACCCAGTTCGCGAGCACTCGTTGAAACCTGAACATTAACCTCAGGGTTTTGTTGTACGAATTTAGGTGCTGCGGGGCCAACCGGATTTTCAAATGATAGGTCCTTGATATATTGAAATTGGATGTCGATTTGAGGCGTTGGTGAGCCATCTGCATCCAGAACACCGTCTAAATCAGTGGGATCTTCATCTGTGGAGTTGGGTTGATTCTCTGTTTCTGACATTGGTCTCTCCAGTAACGGCCGGCCGGTGGTCGCTAGCATGTATTGGACTGTTCAACAAGCATCAAGCCCCAGAATGATTCTGTGTAGCGAATTATTCGCTGGTCGACCAAGCTTAAGTACGGAATTCGTAATGGACGAGCTGAGCATCTCGGGTTAAGGGTCTTCTTTGTCGATTTCTCGGAATTTGCCATCAATTGTTTCTGGTTGCGATGGCCTATTAAGTTCCCCGTCCTGTCTAATAGGGCTATGATCGGTCGTCCAGCTACTATGGTGTTTATTGTGAGCTAGTTTATTCCAAATCCACAAATGCAAAATTCGCCTAAAGTGAGGGATGAATAAAAATAATCCCAGTGCATCGGTTACGAAACCAGGGGTAAGAAGAAGCGCACCGGCGATGAGCAGGCAGATACCGTCAAAGACCTCGGAGACGGGAAATATATTTTGATCCAAGCTGCTTCGTGCACGCGCTAAGGTTTGAAAACCTTGGGCCCGAAGCAACCAGGTTCCAAAAATTGCGGTGATCGCGATCATTAAAACAGTGTTCCCAACCCCAACAAGACCCCCAATTTCAATGAATACAACGATTTCTATGATTGGCACTAAGATAAATGCCATTAAGATAATTTTAGCCATGCTTGCGATTTGTTGTGGAAATCCTTAATTTCAAGTGTAGCAGATGTATGTGGCAGCCTGACTATAGGGTTTATCGTAGCCCTTTGCAGACGTCCAGCATCTCGTATTAATTAATGGGAAGCCAATGGGCGAGGGATTCTTAGATCTAATATTGTTTGCTATGATTGCTGCATTTCTTGTGTTGCGGCTGCGCAGTGTTTTGGGCCGGCGCACCGGTCAAGAACGCCCAAGACATGATCCCCTATCGCAGCAACCGTCGGACACTAAATCCAATGATAATGTTGATAATGTTGTCGAGCTGCCGGATCAAACCGGGAAAGAGGATCAAGACGAGGATATTATTGATGAGAAATCTGACGACCCAATCCAAGTAGGGGTGGCCCATATACGAACGTCTGATCCAAGCTTTAATTTGGATGAATTTACCACTGGAGCTACGGCAGCCTTTGAAATGGTTGTTCAAGCGTTTGCAGAAGGCGATCTAGAGACTCTGCGTTCACTACTTAATGATGAAGTTTACGACAATTTTTCGGCGGCGGTCCGAGAGTTCGAAGAAGGTGACGAGAAATTGGAAACTACTGTCATTAGTATTAAAACGGCAGATGTGTTAGAGGCGAAGGTTGAAGAGCGCATGGCTTTTGTCACTGTGAAATTTCAATCCGAACAGGTCAATGTCACGCGGGATAAGAATGGTGAAGTCATTGATGGCGATCCAAACCGTGTTACCGACATTACAGATATTTGGACGTTTGCACGCAATACGCGGGCCCGGGACCCCAACTGGACGTTGGTGGAAACTAGAAGCTCAAATTAGTCACAACTCGCTCGCTCTATTATTTATTCTACTATTCTATGCTGCGGTTGGTTGTACGCCAATGCCAGGGGAGTCGCCTAAGCTTATAGCGACTCCAGTGGGGTATCCCGCATTAAATGGCTGGCAAAAAAACGATTTAAGGCCGGCTCTAATAGCATTTCAAAGAAGCTGTTC
>CAYZMI010000042.1:0-20634 GCA_964479475.1 uncultured Rhodospirillaceae bacterium
ACTTTTAAGCCTGGTATGGCCTCCAATATAGCCCGGGCAAATTTCCCATCTCTTTGTGCTTGCTCATTGTCTGAATGGCTATGGAGAAAGACAGTTTTGTTTATAGATTTTTTGAAGGAAAGCTTGTGTAGGTTTTCAATTATAAATTCCGTTACGTGTAGATAAGGGATGTCGAATTTTAAATCGGTTTCGGAAAGGCTATAATCCATATGCGAATGGCATGAAGGACAATAGGTTAATACCGCTTTCGGCCTGTACCCCTCAAATTTGGTAAGAGTTTGTGAAGTTAGCTTTTTAGAAATTTCTTTATCGCCATTGCCGTGATGAATGGTTCCACAACAGGTGGCAGGACCGCCTAGTGTAACAAAATCGACATCGAGCTTTTCCAGGATCGCAACGATCGTTTCAGCTAGTGCAACCGTTCGAAGTACATTGCATCCCAAATACAACACGAAGTCGTGTTGCTTTTTGATTTTTTCGGTGCCTTCACCCCACACCCGTTCTTCGGTACTGCGGGTGGCGTCAGCGAGCGAGAGAATTGGGCCAAAGTAGGCGCTATAATCAAATTTCGACATAACTCCTCAGTATATGATCCGTTAATTATTTGATTACTATAACATTGTTCCTGAAACCATCTCGTCAATAAAGACAGTTTTATTTTATCACGCATACGATTGTGGGCTTTTAGATAATTCTGATAGGCTGAAGCTCAAACGATGCATAGAGGGAGTTGATGTTATGAGCAATGATCAAAACTCGTCCATTAATTTAGCTCATTTACGCTTGTCGGTCAGCGATCTAAAGGGTGCCATCCAATTCTTCGAGGCGCTCGGCGCTAAGCAAGATGTAGATCGAAAAGGATTTGCTGTCGTTGAGCTGCGCGATAGAACGCGTCTACAATTGACTGAAGATGAAGAAGCGTTATCAAGCAGTGCACTTCACTTTGACTTCAAGGTCGAAGATATTGATGCGGCATGGTCTGATTACCGTGCCAAGGGTTTGGATCCCACAGAAATTACTCGTCGAAATCCAGGACATGATTATTTCTTTTTGAGTGGTCCAGACCGTTGCGAAGTGAAGATTAATTCCTCATTTCACAGGCGGTAGAGCTGTCTAGTCCGGATTGTCTGCTCTATTTCTAACGTCTGCCGGTGTTAGACCGGCGATACGCATTTCTCTGATTGTCAACGACCGGTCGCGCTTGGCGTATCGTCGCCCGGAGTCATCGGTCAATAGTTTGTGGTGTTGATATAGCGGTGACTCCAATTCGAGCAAAGATTGAAGCAAGCATTGGATGTCGGTGTAAGGCAAGAGATCTTCGCCTCGTGTCACCATTGTAATGCCCTGTTTGGCATCATCGATGGTGACGGCTAGATGGTAACTTGTCGGCGTATCTTTTCGTGCGAGAACTACGTCCCCGTGGTGCAAGGGTTGGGCCGAGAATTTCCCATGGGCCAAATCGGTCCAGTGGAGATTTCCAACTTTGTTCATTGCTCGAGATATATCCAGTCTAAGGGCATAGTCCTGTCCGGCATTTATTTTAATCTGCCTATCGCTTTGTCTCAATTTGCGGCAAGTTCCCGGATACTGTGGCGCGGAATTATTGTGCGGTGCTCCGCCTATCCGTTGGATTTCCTCTTTTATTTCTTTGCGGGTGCAAAAACAGGGATAAAGCAAACCCGACCTCTCGAGTTTGGCAACGGCATTGGCGTAATCTGATATGTTATCGGATTGGCGTCTTACTGGTTTTTCCCAATCAAGACCTAACCACGCAAGATCTTCGTAAATTGCCTCTTCGAAGTGTCGCTTGCAGCGCGTTGTATCTATATCTTCGATCCGTAAAATAAAACGACCTTTGGTTTTTTTTGCGATGTTCCATGCAAATAAAGCAGAGTAAACATGACCAATATGGAGATGGCCCGTTGGGCTGGGGGCAAAACGAGTTGTCGCGGTCTTGGACATTTACCGTCAGCCCAATTTCGGAAATATATGTTTGCCGTCGGGATCGAGTGGAAGCTCATTAACGCAAATAACATCGCTAAGGACCAAATGGCCGTATAGGTGCGGAAACAAATCCCCACCTCGAGATTTTTCCCATTTGAGTGAGGTTCCAAATTTATCTGCATCTACCGTGAGTAATAAAAGCTCATTTTGTCCCGCACGATGTTTGGCAGCGCTTTCTACAATTTGGGTTGCGGTTGAAAAATGGATGAAGCCATCTTCTTGGTCTTGTGACGATCCAGCATAAACACCGGCATGTTGTGCAGCTTCCCATTCCTTGAATTTACACATGTGATATATCAAATTGATCATAGAATTAATCTTAGTCACGTGTGAGGTGAAACAAAATTGTGTTTAGGAAAAATCATGGTTGTTGATGGCGTCCCTTAGGTCTGATAAACGCAACTTATGGCACCGAAACAGAACCCGCTCAAACTCAATTCGCTCCAGCTTAAGACTTTGACAATCTTGCAGCAGCTTGCGCGTTTCCCGGAAACCTCAAGTAGCAATGAGGATTCCGGGGAGGTCATGATCACGAATTTGCCGAATGCACATGGAAATCATTTTCATTGCGGGGATGCGATCGTGATGCGGCGAGATGCGAACGGATTGCGTAACCAAGGTGTTTGGAAGGCCCTCGAGCGTAAGGGACTAGCTAAACCCTATTACCCATTTGGGATCGCGCTGACGCCGGATGGGATAGATTATAATACCGGTCTAGTTGATAAAATTCTCCATCGTAGTGATCATTGAACCAATCTCAGCGCTTCTGCCGATAAAATAGAGAGTTTCTGACGCGGTGTCGTGTTGGGGGTATTGGGATGGCGTCTGCTGAATCGATAAATCCACTGAAGTACTCAATCTTGCTAAATTGGTTTTTCGCCCATGACTGTTGTTCGGTATAGTTCGCGACGAAAACCGTCATAATCGTTAAAGGCATGATGAATGCAACTACGGTTGTCCCAAGCGACAAAAGTGTTTTTCTGCCATCGCAAGCGGCAAGAAAAAGAAGCATGTGTAATATGCGAAAGAAGAAAATCTAGCAAAGGACGGGCTTCCTCATCTTTTAGTCCTTGGATTCCCAGGGAGTAGGTCTGTTCTACATAAAGCGCTTTTCGTCCTGTTGCCGGATGGGTTCTGACCAATGGATGAAAGCTTCCTTCGATCATTGATTGTCGCTCTAAATCTAACTCCATATTCCCGATCCTGTCCTCAGGGCTATCCCCTGTTATTATTTCATTTTCCTGAGTAAGTTGATCTATCTGCTTTAAAACCTTGGCAGCCGACATATGAATTTTCAGGGGCGAAAGAACGGACTTTAAA
Source organism: uncultured Rhodospirillaceae bacterium (assembly GCA_964479475.1). Classification (GTDB taxonomy): domain Bacteria; phylum Pseudomonadota; class Alphaproteobacteria; order MPNO01; family UBA2964; genus JAQBTY01. The sequence continues at coordinate 3,325 of CAYZMI010000042.1, forward strand.
GTCGCACTTAGACTGTCGTAGGCCAGTTCGGTATTGCACCAGATTGTATCTCCGCCATAAGGAGGAATCTCTACCCCGTAAAGCGTACTAATTGCGGGGGGGCGAGTAAGGAAGGGAGAGTCTGTATGCCAGCCCTCACCGAATATCATTTTAACTCGTGTGTCAGCTTCCTTGATCAACGGTTGGATGTCGGGGTGATTAGGTAGTCCAGTTGTATAGGCATCTGTGCCGAATTCGCCAAAGCGTAATGTAAAATTTTCATGCGCGGTATGTGTAAGCTCTTGATTACGGAAATAGATCAATTTGTGTCGGTAGAGCGCGTCTCTGATTTCTTCGAATGCGTCATCAGAAAGGTTTGACAGATCGACATTAGAAATTTTTACCCCCATCGCTGCGGCAAGCGGTGTGACCACTATGTGTTGGTATGATTTCGCACTATTATCAAAATTTCCGGTGGGCTGTAGTTTCATTACTGGACCACTATCGAAGGTTACGGCGCTAGTATTCTCGGAATTTAATAATCACCTCGAAGTTAACGCGAAAGATCAACAAAGTCATAATTCTTGTATTTGTTAAATGCAGATGGCATAGCTAAAGACTGCAGAGGGTCCTCTCGTTAAAAATTTATCTCCATAGCATTCGTCTACTGATTAGAGCGTCTTTAACTCAAGGGTATCTGGTTTGTCGAGCTATCCCTCTGATAGGCATCAGCAAGCTCGATAAACTCTCTGGTTAAATATTTTATTATATAATTAAATTCACTAGCATCGTCTTTGGACAAATTTGAGATTAATTCCCGAATAGAGTGACATTGCCAATACGCATTTTCGCGCGCGTAATCACCAGTTGGCCGGTTGAACACTTCTTGCATAATTTTCAGGTTATGCGGGATATGAAATAAGCTTCCAATTTCCTGGTAGTCGAATAAATAATAAAAATTGTCAAAACCGCACCACGTAATCGCCGATAGACATAACGGACAAGATTCGTGGGTGGACACAAATAGACAATCTTTAGTCGTTGGCCGTTCAGCGAAGGGAAGTTCATAAAAAGCGTTAAGAGTTGAAATTTCTCCATGGAACAGTGGATTGTCCACCTCCCGATTAGCTTCCGCTACAACCAAAGACCAGTCATCTTTATTTAAGATAGCAGCACCAAATGCCTTATTTCCGGATGCAATGCCGGTTCGTGTTTTGGGAAGAATATCTTGCTCTATTACGTCAAGCAGGCGAGCGCACAAATGGGTTTGATTTTCGAGGGTCATATGAAAACCTTTTTAATGTTTGGGCGGTCAATTAATCTATAGCAAACTTCTTGCAGGTGGTTGCATGCCTTACGATACCCTTCCACAATAAAGAAAAAGAGGCTCAATTAAACGAGGGAGAACTAGAATGGAAGACACTGTTCTCATTTTAAAGAATGAAGACGTCCGCGGCCTAATCGGCATGGAAGAGGCGATGGAGGTGATCGAAGAGGCTTATGAAGATTTAGGTCATAAAAATGCCCAAGTGATCAACCGACGCAGACTTCATATTCCGCTGCCCGATATGGAAGAACCCACTTGGTATTTTCTAAATGTCATTCCAGGGGCAGTGCTATGCCAAGATGTATGCGCAGTAAGACTAGGGTCACGCCACGTCACTTTCCCAGTCATCGGTGGTGAAAAAAGAAAACAATTTAATGGAGGTATGACCGGCCTAGTTATGGTCTGGCAAATGAGCACGCGCAAATTGATCGGTATTGTACAAGATGAAGCCATCTCGCCCTTACGAGTGGGTGCCACGTCGGGTGTAGGTGCAAAATATCTTGTGCGGGCAAATGCAGAAGTTGCGGGATTAATTGGTGCAGGACAGCAGGCAGTAGGTCAAATCACAGCTTTGTTGACCGTACGGCCAGGGATTAAAACAGTGAAGGTTTACTCCGTCCGCCCGGAACGACGAGAAAAATTCGCGGCTTGGGTGTCACAGCGTTTCAATGTTGAGGCCTATGCGGTCGACTCATCCGAAGAGGCAGTACGCGGATCGGACGTGGTGTTTACGGCAACCACCGCGGTAGACCCTTTCATCAAAGGTGAGTGGCTTGAGCCCGGAATGCATATCACAGGTATGATTGGAGCTCCTAGGTTTGATGCGCGTCGCGAATTAGATGACGAGGTGGCCCGAAGGGCCGACATTCTGATCGTTAATTCCATTTCCCAGATAAAACAGGACCTACAACCGGAAGTAATCAACCCCATCCGGAAGGGCTTCATCACTTGGGAACACGTAAACGAACTATCCGAGCTTTGTACCAGGTCATTCCCAGGTCGTCTGGGTGATAGCCAGATTACCCTACATAATAACAATGTGGGGATGGGCATACAATTTGCGGCCGTGTGCAAGCGCGTTATAGAAGTTGCACGCGAACGTGGAATTGGAACTGAAATGCCTGGTGATTTATTTATGGCTGGAGAGTTTCCTGAAGATGAGCAGTTCACGATATAGGGGACGTGGTTCCAAATACTTTTTGAAAATGTTTACTTAGCGATTATGGTTGTCAGAAAAAAAACGGGAATTGTTGGTGGCGTTTGCATGGCGCATGCACCACAATTTTTTACGTTACCTGATACCGAAGACAAAAAAACAGTAGCGAGGGTCAAGCGTCTTGCTCAAAACAATGGCAAGCGTCTTAAAGCACTGAAGCCCGACATCTACGTGACCATTTCCAACGACCACGCAAATCAATTTGTACTTCATTGTGTTCCACCATTTGCGCTGCATCGTGGTAATTTGGCCACCGGTACGTTTGCGGGGCGATCGTTCTCACACAAAGTAGCGAGCGATGAGGCCACCGAAGTAATCCGTTACTTGTATCGTGAAGGCTTTGATGTTTCTTACACTTCGACAGCCGAAATGGAGTATTCGCTCGGAATACCTCTTTCGTTCCTGGGCATAGATGGACCGATCATGCCGCTTTTCGTAAACGCATATGTTCCGCCGCAACCACGTATGGAACGTTGTTATGCGCTCGGAGAAGCCATTGAACGCGCTTTACAAGCACAGGGGTTGCGCGCGGTAGTGATTGCGAGCGGTGGCATGTCTCATTTTCCTGGCACCGAACGTTATGCAGAACCAGATTTACAATTTGATAAAAAAGTCCTCGCAGAATTGGAAGGTGGAAATCTACGTTATTTATTATCCCTCGATGAAAAAAGAATGGATGACAGCGGTAACATAGAACTGCGCTGTTGGGGCGTGGCTGCGGGAATGCTTGGGGAACGACGGCCAGATATGATCTCGTTCGACCCAAGTTGGCATCATAATTACGCGACGGTAGCTTGGTGGAGTCAGAAGGAAGAAAAACCATTCCGGCCCCACTATCCCGAGATTGCACCGGAAAGATTGAATCTCTCAATCATTTTGCATCGGCTAGCCAATAACGCTGAAGAACGGGATAGATATACCGCCGACCGCAAGGCCTATGTTGCGGGCTTTGATCTTTCGAAAAAGGAAAAATCTGCGTTGGTAAACCTCAATGATGCGGAGATGGTTGCCCTTGGTGTGCACCCCTTTATGTCGTTCATGGCACGGTTACACATCGAACGTGCAACAAAGAAAGACTAAAACTTCCTCGACTGTGCAACAGAATTTAGAAATTTCAATTTATATTTAATAATAGGGTCTATTTTTCTGTTTAGACCGGATTCTAAAAATTTAATTTGTTGTTCCGTCAAATTGGTATAGCCATAGCCTCAAAGGGGGCATCGCAATTGATTAAATGTACCCGTTTCATGCGAATACGAAAAGATGCCCCTGCCCGCTCCAATCTGTGATATTGGCGACCTGAAAAATGGCGCTGAATATCAAGCCGACATTCAGACATAATCATGGAAGAGCTCACCAGATAGACATTGTTCTTTTCGTCAGCTTCCTCAACGAGGATATTACTCACGATGTGATTGCTCCGGGATGGAGGAGTTTGAATATGAATTCGTGGATGTCGCAAACGTTCGATCCTTGTCTTCATCAAATCTCGATCATCAAAGAATAATGACGCCTGTTGATAGGGATCTGTCTGGTCGGGTGTTGAGGGGACCCAATAGACCCCCTTTTCGGTAAACAATTCCATCCATTCTTCGAACCGTCGCTCATCCAGGAGCCGACCCTCGTGTATAAGAAAGACTTCAAACTGTTCGCGGTCGATACCAGGGACGCCAGCAGTTCCGACTGTTTCTGGAATACTAAGATCGTCCATCATGCGGCTTCGCACATGTAATGCCGCCACGCCTCATATTGCGCTCGAATAACCATCTCGTGCATGGCTGATTCGCTGGTGGCGTTATAGTGGGTATCCGCATTTTCCTCCCCCATACCACGCGAGATATCTATCCAGTCAGATTGGGTGCTGCGTAGACCTGCTTGAGTCCGTCGGAACGACTCCAAATCGTCAGTTTGAACGAATGACGCCGCAGAATGAGTTACGTTTAATAGACGTATATTCCCAAAATTCATGCTATCCGGCGCGCCTTTTAACCGCACAGGATAGACGGTGACCTCAGTCAAGTCGACGGATATGGGCTTTATCACCCTGATATGAATATTTAGACCCATGATGGATGTATTGGGATAAAGCAGTGAATTATGAAACTCTGGAGTTAGAATTTCTTCCATTCGTTCTTGGCCTACCTTTGCAGCCAGGGCATCTTTGTAGGCATTGTAGGCCTGGCTTGATCGGCTCTTTTCGTTGAGTTGTGTATTACTGGTCCAGCCATGTCCGAAATTAACTACGTAAGATCTTCTCCCTTTCCAAACATCAGCTGTCTTTTGCTCCTTTTTGCCATCCCCTTCGATAACTTTAGCACCTTTCTCGTCTCCCTCTCGGCGTGAAAACTGCTCTCCCTTCTTATTGACCGTCGAAGCATGACTGTACGGTACGTGGTAGGAATCGAGCACGTTTTCTACCTGTAGTTTCCAATTTCCACGAAAGAAATAACGGTGCATACCCGCATCGAGCGTGATTTCTCCATCAGGCGCGCGATCTACCAAATCGTCAATATTTGCCTTCATTGGGCCTAGAAATTCTTCAAACGTGGGACCATTTGTAGAAAGGTTGGCAAATATAAACCCGCGGTAGTGACCAGTTTGTGCGGCTTTGGCAAGACCAAACTGTGACTTGTTAAATTCCTTGGCACTTCCTTCCGGCATAGAGACATCAATTAACGTGCCGTCCGTGTCGTAGGCCCATCCATGGTAAATACATGTCAAGACTTTGGCGTGTCCGCAGGGTTCATTGCATACCTTGGGGCCGCGATGCGCGCATCGATTTAAAAGCACGTGGGCTTCCCCATCGTTATGTCGAATTAGTATCACCGGCTGGCGGCCAATATCCGTTGTGATGTAATCGCCTTGATTAGGTATTTGACTATCATGTCCAACAAATATCCAAGTCCGGCCGTAGATACGCTCCATCTCCAGTTCAAATATGTCCGGGTCGGTATAAACGCTGCGGTGGACCCTGCCGGGTTCGATCAATTTGCTGATCGTATTGGGCGTGCCGTCAAACATAGGTCATCCTCTGAAAGGGGTAAGGTTGATGGCGAAGAGTCTGCCCCAGCCCATAATCACCGTCAAGAATAAGACTTTAGCTGACACCAGAAAGCTTTGATTTCTATGGTGAAAGTACTATTGTGCGGCCATCGAAAAAGCTGTGGAGAATTAAGAATGGCGAGCCTAGCGGCTTTTTCGTCGCGGGAGATTAAGGTCATTGGCCTCATTAGCTTCGGCCATATGATGAGCCACTTCTTTTTCTTTGTATTGCCACCGCTTTATCTCTCCTTGCAGCAAGAATTTGATGTTTCGTATACAGTCCTTGCTTTACCTATGACTGCTTATGCGCTGGCTGCCGGCATAACTCAGACCCCGGTTGGTTTTATGGTCGATCGTATGGGTGCGCGCAAGTTGTTGATATTGGGGTCCGGAATTCAAGGGTTATCAATTGCTGCTATCGGACTAACGGATACTTTTTGGCAATTATTTGCGCTTTATACAATTACAGGTATTGCAAATACAGTTTTTCACCCAGCGGATTATGCGATTTTATCTGGTTCAATCGCAAAAGAACGCCTGGGTCGCGCCTTTAGTATCCATCTGTTTAGTGGAAATCTTGGCTGGGTTCTGGTTCCAGGTGTGATGATCACTCTGGCGGAACTGTGGGACTGGCGGACCGCCTTTATTCTTGTGGGACTTGTCGGCTTTGGATTTGCTCTTATGGTTTGGTCGCTTATGGGAGTGCTAAGCGAAGAAGTTTCTGACCGTGGCCAAAAGTCCGGAGAGATGCCGCATGAGGCTGCCAGTTTGCAAGATGGACTACGATTATTGATGTCCTATCCAATTATGATGTGCATGATGTTTTACGTAATGCTCACCGTAGGCTTTACTGGAATACGGTCATTTATTTTGGTCGCACTCAACCAGCTTTATGGGATGTCAGAAGTGTTAGGTAACACGATTTTGACGGGCTTCATGGTAGGAAGTGCTGCAGGAGTCCTGATTGGTGGAATCGTTGCCGATAGATTTGGCCCACGCATTGCTACCGCGTTTGGAACGCTTGTGAGTTCCGGGGTGTTGCTAGTTTGGATTGGTGCATACGAACTTCCATTTTCGATTATTCTGGTTGCTATTACTCTCTCGGGTGCGCTGCAAGGGTTATTACTTCCTAGCCGAGACCTCCTAATCCGCGCCGTTACACCGCAGGGTTCCATGGGCAAGGTCCTTGGATTTCTGACTACAGGGATGATGCTTGCGGCTGCTGCCGTACAACCGGTTTTCGGCTGGATTATGGATATGAATGAACCTCGTTGGGTGTTTTGGTTAAGCGCTATCTTTGTCGCCGGTGCGTTATTTTGTTTTGCTGGAGCTAGCTCCTCACAAGAAGAGAAACAACCAGCATAAAGTTTTAGCATGCAGGTTAGGTGCTGCGACGCCGGTTTAAATATCTGTCGGGGGCTCGTATTCGAGCTGTTCCTTGGTTGCTTCGTTAGGCGGCAACTTAACATTTTTCTGAAATACCATATGCATAAATAGGAAGAGCGGCTTGGCCTTCATGATGAGAACCACCATCTCTTCCTTATCGCGGTTAAAATGTTGGTGCACCACCCCATTGGGTACCATTAGCATATCACCAGCGTCGTAGTCGTAACGCACGCCGTCATGATGATCATAGCCTTTTCCGCGTAAAACATAAAAAGCTGCACTGTTTAAGTGACCGTGGTTGACGTTGGTCCCGTATGGCCCGAACGCCTTGATGTGTGTTTCTATAGATTGGGCAACTGGAGCATCGGCAGGGTTAATAATTTCTTTGCCATAACTTTGTGGCCCGCCGTGCCAATCATGATCTTTGCTAGGGTATACACGCGGCACGTCATAGACGTGCTTCATCATGTCGCCATAAGTCCCTTCAAGAGCTCGAACGAAAGTACGTTTTTTGGTCCATCGCTTCCAGTCGGCGGCTGGCCGGTTATGGCCGACACCCGCTTCGCCGCTGTTCTTTGGTGGAGGCGAGTTGGTTGTGTCTAATGTCTTTTTAGTTTCGTTCATTTTATATTTATCCGTTAACAATAAAATCCTAATTATTTTTTAATCATCTAATCCTTAATTTCAATTAATATAAGATTGATGATAGGACGTGGACAATTTTATTTGGAACTATGTTGTTCTAAGAAACTCTCTGTCACCTCTTCACCTGTGGCGAGCCATACGTCATCATGATTTGTAATATACTCCAGGGCGCGGGCTAGATAATCAATCCGGTGCGGAACTCCCACAATATATGAGTGCAGCGAGATAGTGTATACACGGCCTCCGGTATCGGATTCCCTATAAAGCACATCAAATCCATCCTTGAGCATTTGTTCAAATCCTGCCGCCGATAATTTTGCAGAATTAAATGCTTGATGGTCGCTTGCACCGGCCCCGTAGGGCAAAGAAACCACCACTCCATTCTTTGTAGCCAGCGCTACAGGTTGGTCGTCATTGTCCCAATCAAAGGTGTAAGTACAGCCCTCATCTACCAAAATGTCTAACGTAGACCATGTCTGTTGGCGACTAACCCCGATCCAACCTTTAGGACGTTTACCGCTGAATTCGGTGATGCGTTCTATGGTTCGACGGATGGAGTCGGCAACTTCTTCTTCTGTATTATAGTCAAATAGGGAGACTGAATTGGTTTCACCGTGGGCTACAAGCTCCCAATCCATTTCAAGACATTTTTCGACCACTTGGGGACAAAAATCGCAGACCATGCTGTTGAGGCCTACGGTGCCTCGGATCCCAAAATTGTGCAATACGTCCATTATGCGAAATGCACCGACACGATTGCCATAATCGCGGCGACCCCAGGCTGATACTTCCGGTATATTGGGGCGCGGCCCTGGTATATGCATGTCGAGAGGAAAGTATTCGAACGCCGGTAGAATTATGAACGCTAAACGGGCACCGTTAGGCCATTTGAGATCCAGTGGCTCCGTAATAGGTTTGTAGGGAAACGGTCCATAAGGTTGTGGATCCATAATTTGTCTCCTTAATAAACGTTTTGGATTATCGCCAATTTTATAAGAGCGCTACCATGCAAGCATAGGTTGACTGGAGAAAAACCCATACAGGTATACAGGTATTTTACTTTTTCAATCTAGATCATCTTATAGGATAAAATTTAAATGGAATTAAGATTCAGTGGACCGAATTTGATCCTCGAGTATTAATTTCTTATACCGATTACTCGTCAATTTATTTAGAAATTTTGCTTCAGGAGGTGGGTTGCGGCTCTACATACCAGGCGTTACGGTGCGCCCGCCGTTAATTTTAGTGGTTCTCCATTTTATTTATGGGCACGGCAAACCGTTAGAAAATTAGATGAACAAATTAAACGACGTTTCTTCCGCACTTGCCGCCGTATATGACCTCAGACCAAGGGATGAAAGCTTCGCGGACGCATTGCACGCAGGCTTGTCACAATTTCCTAAATCTATCCCATGTAAATTTTTTTATGATGAACCTGGGTCACAATTATTTAACGAAATTTGTTTACTCGATGAATATTATGTTACTCGTACGGAAGTTGGCATTTTACAAAATAATGCGTCTGAAATTACTTCAATGGTTGGTCCCAACTGTCATTTGATTGAATTTGGTAGTGGATCAAGCACGAAAGTGGAAGTTCTATTTCCTAAACTCAAGGGACAAACCATTTACACCGCTATCGATATTTCACGGGAACATCTAATAGCTTCAACGGCAGCGCTTGCCAAAATTTATCCATCTATCGCGGTTAATGCAGTGTGTGCTGATTACACCCACCCACTCACGTTGCCTGACGAACTAATGGGTAACGACAAATTTCCTGTTGTATTCTTTCCCGGCTCTTCAATTGGCAATTTTTCACCTCAGGAAGCGAAAGTATTTTTAGAGGGAACGGCGACCTTGTTGCAACAAAACCGGGGTGCCCTACTTATCGGGGTAGATCAAAAAAAAGATACAGATATTTTGCTCGCTGCTTATAACGATACCAAAGGCATCACCGCAGCATTTAATCTAAACTTACTGTCCCGAGCTAACCGGGAACTAAGTGCAAATTTTGATATAAGTAGTTTTGCGCACAAAGCTATTTACAATGAAGAGCTCGGACGAATAGAAATGTATTTGATAAGTGAACGGGAACAATCAGTCGAATTTGGCAATCAAACTTACAATTTTAAAAATAATGAATTTATACATACAGAAAATTCCCAAAAATATCATGTTGATGAATTTCGCGAGTTAGCACGTGGAGCGGGATTTATTCCATGTGAAGTATGGACTGATGAATACGAATTATTCAGCGTTCATTTATTACGCGTCTAATGAGCTTAAAATTTTACTTTTTAGACAATTAAGTTACCGAAATGTTGGTTGAAATCATTTCTGACATTATTTGCCCGTGGTGTTTCATCGGTAAGCGACGTTTTGAACGCGCTTTAGCCAAACTACCGCAGGAAGGACTGGAAATCCGTTGGCAGCCCTTTCAACTTAATCCCACCATGCCAGCAGATGGTATGGAACGACAGTCATATATGGCTACAAAATTCGGAGGGGCTGACCGTGCAGAACTGCAAAACAAACGTATTCATGAAACGGGGATAGAAGTAGATATAAATTTTAATTTTTCGATTATTAAGCGGACGCCTAATACCATTAATTCCCATCGCTTAATTTACTATGCGCATGAGTTTGGGCTGCAAAACGAGATAGTCGAAGCACTTTTTCTAGCATATTTTATACAGGGTCGGGATTTGGGAGCCCATGACGAGTTAATCCGTGTCGGAGCATCCTGTGGTCTCAACGAGAAACTTTTAACGCGCTATCTATACTCCGACGAAGGTCGCAGTCATATTCTGGATTCGGATCAAAAAGTTCGACTTTCTAATATCTCTGGCGTTCCGTGTTATGTAATTGATAATAAATACGCGGTGTCTGGGGCACAATCTCCAGAGGTCTTTCATCAAGTTTTTAATCTAGCTTTTCAAGAATCGAGCGAAAACGACAGCAAGTTTTCCGCCGACTAATTCTTGCCTTTAAATTCCTAGATTAACAACCACCGTAATTAATGATTTTTTCTACAATATTAGCTAAACTTTCAACCAAATGGCGCGATCCCTGAATACGGTTCTGTTCACTCATCCAATCTCGCCGTACGACCAATCGGTGATCGGGCCTTAAAGAAATTTTACCAGCATCCTGCTGGATAAAATTGATCAGGCCAGCAGGATCGGCAAAGGTTTGATTATGAAATGTAATCACCGCTCCCTTAGCCCCAGCATCAAGTTTGGCTACACCAGCCCGGCGACAAAATTGTTTAATTCGTATTACTTGTATGAGGTTCTCCACTTCATTCGGAAGTGGACCAAACCTATCGATCATTTCTGCTGCAAACCCCTCAATTTCTGAAGGAGTCTGTAAACCGGCTAGGCGTCGATATAAACTTAATCGCAAATCTAATTCTTTCACGTAGTTTTCAGGTATTAGAATTGGCGCATTAACAGTGATTTGCGGGGTCCACTCAGTTTCCGATGGAAGTTGGAGACCGCGCGCGTTGGCCACCGCTTCTTCAAGCATCTGTTGATAAAGTTCAACGCCAACTTCTCGGATATGCCCTGATTGCTCTTCACCCAACAAGTTACCTGCCCCACGAATATCCAAATCATGACTGGCTAAGGAAAAGCCGGCTCCCAGCGTATCCAAGGATTGCATTACTTCAAGACGCTTTAAGGCGGCTTCGGTTAAGGACTTGCGGTTGGGCAAGGTCAAATAACAATATGCTCGAACTTTTGCCCGCCCAATACGGCCGCGCAGCTGATAAAGCTGTGCCAAGCCAAACATATCGGACCGGTGGACGATTAAAGTATTCGCGCTAGGGATATCTAACCCAGATTCTATAATCTGTGTTGACAATAAAAGCTCAGTTTTGGCGTCATAGAACCCATTCATGACATCCTCGAGATTACGAGATGGCATTTGGCCATGGGCAATTCCTATCTTGAGATCAGGGATTAACTCCCGTAATTGTTCCTCCGTCTCGGGTAAGTCACTAATTCTGGGACAAACGTAAAAAATTTGTCCACCGCGGAAACGCTCCCGCATAATTGCTTCACGAATGATTACTGGGTCATGAGGCAATACAAAGGTTCTAACAGCCAAACGGTCGATCGGAGGAGTTGCGATCATCGAGAGATCCTTTACCCCGGACAGAGCCATCTGCAATGTTCTTGGAATTGGAGTTGCAGTTAGAGTTAAAACATGAACGTCGCTACGAAGCTGTTTGAGACGTTCCTTATGAACGACCCCAAAATGCTGCTCTTCATCAATGACCAATAGAGCCAGGTCTCTGAACTGCATAGATTTTGACAATAAGGCATGAGTACCTACAACGATATCTACTTCACCGGCGGCTATTGCCTTTTTAATTTCGGAAGTGACTTTAGGTTTAACTAAGCGAGAAAGCTGTTCAATGTTTACTGGATAGTCCCGAAAACGTTCAACAAAGGTCGCATAATGTTGTCGACATAAAAGTGTGGTCGGGACTATTACAGCGACCTGGCCGCCTTCCATAACGGTCGTAAAAGCAGCGCGTAAAGCAATTTCTGTTTTACCGAATCCGACATCTCCGCATATCAATCGATCCATAGGTTTTCCCGATGATAAATCTACTAATGTATCACCAATGGCCGTTTTTTGGTCGTCGGTCTCGTGATATGGGAAGCGAGCGCAGAACTCGTCATACATAGCATTATCGTGGGTTAGCTTTCGGGCAGGTCTCAACGTCCGACTAGCAGCAATACTGATAAGTTCATCAGCCATTTCACGTAGTCGTTGTTTTAGCTTGGCTTTACGGGATTGCCAGGCGGCTCCACCCAACCGGTCGAGGGCTACTGTCGCGTCGGAGGATCCAAACCTACTTAAAACCTCGACATTCTCCGCGGGTACGAACAGACGATCTCCGCCGTTATAAACTACACGTAGGCAATCATGTGGAGTATTCGCCGCTATAATCGTTTCAAGCCCTTTGTATTGACCAATTCCATGTTCAATATGAACGACGTAATCCCCCATTGAGAGCTCGCTGGCATCGGAGAGGAACGCGTCTGCGCGCCGGCGTTTCTGTAATGGTCGGTCTAGTCGGTCTCCTAGGATATCCTGTTCCCCAATTATCGTTAAATTTTCAGTTGAAAACCCACGTTCGAGGCTAAGGATGAACAGGCCCGTTATATTTATTGGTAGCTCCTCGAATTCCCCCCAAGTCTCTATTGGTTGGAGTCCCGTCAACCCATGTTCTTCAAGCATTCGAGAAAGTCGATCCCGTGATCCGGCTGTAAAAGCTGTTATTGCTGTACGCCGGCCAAGACGGCGCTCTGTGGTGATATAATCGCGCACCGCATCAAAAATCGTAATGGGCGCAGTCCTATCGTCTTTATTTCTATCCAGACGTGTCGTAGAGAAATCCTGACAGCGCCGCCCCCCTCCATCAATAGTTTGAATTAATTGTTTTGGGGAATCAGGTGGTACTGAAAAGGGTGTAAACCAACCGGTCGATCGCTTTGATAGATGGGCTTCCCATTCTTTGGGCGAGACGTAGAGTTGGTCAGTATTGAGCGGTCTATAAGGCGGGGCTATGTCGGCTTTTGCGGAATTAAATGTTTCCAAAAAACTCTTTCGGGCATCATAGAAGTTTTCTATGCCCTGAAACCGCGCCTCTATAATTTCATCTGCTTGATGGTCAAACGTTAAAACCGCATTAGCTAGGTAGTCGAATAGTGTTTCTAATTGTTCATAAAACAACGGCAACCAATGCTCCGCGCCCGCGGGTTTGAAACCCGAAGAAACCGCGTCATATAAAGGATCACTTTCAATTGCGCCGAATTTGCTTCGATAGCCCGTACGAAATCTGCCAATCGCCTCGTCGTCAAGAAATAATTCGCTGACTGGCCGTAGGGTAAGATGACTAATATCGTGGAGGCTGCGTTGGGTAATTGGATCGAAGGCTTGTAAACGCTCTAATTCATCGCCGAAAAGATCCAACCGACACGGTTCGGAAAATCCCGACGGGAATATATCGATAATCCCTCCCCGAATGGCATATTCACCTGCCTCCCGCACTGTGCTGGTGCGGTTATATCCATTCATAGCGAAGTATTTATTTAGTCTTTCAACATCAATTCTTTCTCCTGCTTTTGCCTCAAAAACCTTATCTAAAAATATCAACCTTTTGGGGACGCGCTGTAAAATAGCATTGACCGTAGTCAATACGATCAATGGATTAGTAATATCGCTTCGAGTGGCTAGTTCTACGAGCGCATGCACCCGGGTGCTTGCGACTTCAATATTGGGGGATACCCGATCATAAGGTAAACAATCCCACGCCGGGAACTGAAGCACGGAAATATTCGGTGCATATACCTTGAGTAATTCGGCAAGTAACGACAGTCGACTATCGTCACGCGCAACGTGGATAACCGGCAGACGCCCGGAAGTTGCAAGGTCGACTAGGGCCATCCCATCAAGGCCTTCTGGTATACCCGATAGAATCGTCCGACCAAATTTAGAAAATGGGTAACTATTTAATATCAATTGTTTATTCGATGTATTTAAAATTTTTAATCATCTTTAGGACGTTGTTATCGTGTACTATCGGAGGCCGTATTTGGTTTCCGATCCAACTCATTAAATCTGGATCGCTTTCTGCCAAGAGTGCTTCAAAATTAGAGAGTTGGTCGGCGCTTAATGTCGAAATATGGGCGAGCGCAAACCCACCGATGATGAGATCAGCTTCTTTGGTGCCGCGGTGCGTGCTCTGGTAGAGAAGACGCTTTCGGCGTTGTTCGTCGGGTTCCTCCGACATTCGGGGTCCTTTTCCGCGCGCAAGGGTATAGACGGTACTTGCAGGTTTGTCAGCTTTTGCGTGACAATTGTCGAATGCGGCCTGAAATTTTATTTCCGATCTTTGCCACCGTCGACACTCTGTCGGGTATAGGACCACGTTTAGCGAAGGCAATTTTAAAGCTAGCGGGGCCACACGTCGTCGATTTGTTATGGCACTTGCCGACTGGAATAATCGACCGTCGAAATTCACCTAAAATCATCGATGCCGTTCCGGGCTCGATCGTGACAATGATAGTGAAAATCGATGCCCATATTCCGCCTCGAATTTCTCGCCTTCCCTATAAAATTCTGTGTAGTGATGAAACTGGTGAAGTAGACCTGATTTTCTTCCATGCCCATGCGGATTATTTAGAAAAAACGCTTCCTTTGGGGGAAGATCGTGTGATCAGTGGAAAATTAGAGGAATTCCAGGGTCGCTTTCAGCTTACTCATCCAGATTACATCGTGGAACCATCGCAACGTGATTCCCTTCAGATTGTTCAGCCCACATACCGGCTCACCGCGGGCCTAACATCAAAACCATTACTCCGAGCCATTCAGGGTGCAGTTAAACGAGCTCCGGAATTACCCGAATGGCAAGATGCAGCGTGGTTAAGCCAAAACGGTTGGGATGGATGGAAAAATTCTGTTCTCACCGCACATGCCCCTCAATCTGACGCTGATTTCGCGTCCAGCTGTCCATCCCACCAACGGCTCGCTTATGATGAACTGTTGGCTGATCAGTTAGCGCTATCCATAGTGCGCGCCAACCAACGGGAAAGACCCGGGCGATCATTTATGCCGACCAGCCAACTTACGGATAAGGCGTATAATTCCCTACCTTTTTCTTTAACGAGATCCCAAAATTTAGCATTATCGGAAATTTCTGCCGATATGGCCGCGCCAACACGGATGTTAAGAATACTTCAAGGTGATGTAGGTAGTGGTAAAACAGTAGTTGCATTTTTGGCGATGCTACAAACCATAGAAGCCAAGTCGCAGGCGGCTCTTATGGCCCCTACCGAAGTTCTTGCACGACAACATTTTTCGACCATTGAACCGCTTGCTCGCGATATCGGGCTCGAAGTGGCTTTACTTACCGGACGTGATAAAGGAAAAGCGCGAAGTGCGGTGCTAGAGGGGCTTAAGAGTGGCGCAATTTCGGCAGTAGTGGGTACCCATGCTCTATTTCAAGAAGACATCCAATTTAATGATTTGGGGCTCGCGGTAGTAGACGAACAACATCGTTTTGGTGTTCACCAACGTCTCATGTTAGCTGCCAAAGGGTCTTTTGCCGACATGCTAGTGATGACTGCAACGCCAATTCCGCGGACTTTGATGCTGTGTGCGTATAGCGATCTCGACGCATCACGTTTGACAGAAAAACCCGATGGTCGGCAACCGGTTGAGACACGTGCACTTCCATTATCACGAATCGAAGATGTCCTGACACGATTGGGTAAGGCAGTGGAAACAGGCGCTCGCGTGTTTTGGGTTTGTCCTCTGGTGGAGGAGTCGGAAGCAGTGGATCTTACCGCCGCGACCGACCGACACGCGGCGTTAAATGAAAGATTTCCTGGAAAAGTTACTCTTATCCATGGGCAAATGCCCAGTACTACCAAAGACAAAGCTATGGCATCCTTCGTCTCTGGTCAGACACAAATACTCGTTGCAACCACGGTTATCGAAGTTGGTGTCGACGTCCAGGATGCGACGATTATGGTGATCGAACATGCTGAACGTTTCGGACTAGCTCAACTCCATCAATTGCGCGGTCGGGTGGGTCGCGGTGAGACGCAGTCATCATGTCTATTGTTGTATGCTCCGGCAATGACTGAAATGGCTAGTGCCCGCCTTAGGATATTACGGGATACAGATGACGGTTTTCGCATCGCGGAAGAGGATTTGCGATTGCGAGGTGCGGGAGAATTACTCGGGACGCGTCAAAGCGGTCTACCGAGCTTTCGTATCGCTGATTTCGTTCGGCATCGTGAATTGATGTTGGCAGCCCGCGACGATGCGAAGTTAATTCTTGAACGGGATCCGAATTTATCAACGCCCCGGGGGACCGCCTTGCGTGTGCTTTTGTATTTATTCGAAAAGGATGCTGTGGTCCAAACCCTACGATCGGGATAGCGTCAGTCGACATGTTCCTTTTGTTTGAGGTTTGGATCCACCTCGATTCCCCCGGCAGGATCAAAATTTTCAGTGCTAATAGTTTTAGTATCTCCCTCCGCGGCGGCGACCTTGATAATTCCCTTTTGGTGTTCGGGCCGTCTATCAGGAGGTGTAACTATCCCGCCTGAAACTACCATCTTTATGCCCTCCTCCACGGTCATGGACAAAACGACCAATTCTCGGCGTGGTACAAAAAGTAAATATCCTGATGTAGGGTTTGGTGTAGTCGGTAGGAAAACATTTACTACATCGTCCTCTGTAGAATCCTGTATCTCGCCTTCTGTTTTCCCTGTGATAAAACCTATCGCCCAAGAGCCGCGACGGGGGTACTCGAATAGTACAACTTCTCGGAAAGCGTCGGATTGATGGGACAGCACCGTTTCAAATATTTGTTTGATAGCTCCGTAAACGCTACGGATAACCGGCATTCGGCTGAGAATTCGTTCGCTTGTGCGGACCCAATATCGTCCTAGTATTCCTGCTGTTAACGCACCAATTAATGTCAAAACGAAACAAACGATCAGCAGACCTAATCCAGGAACGCCAAAAGGCAAATAGGTTTCCGGATTATAAAGGGGGGGTAGTAATGGCGTCACTTTGTTGTCAATCCAAGAGACGATTAACCACGCCATGTAAAAGGTAATGCAGATGGGTGCGGTAATTAAAATTCCAGCAAGAAAATAACCGCGCAAATGGCGCAACAAAC
>CAYZMI010000043.1:0-19222 GCA_964479475.1 uncultured Rhodospirillaceae bacterium
CTTTTAGACGGGCAAAGCCAGGACCGCGGCCAGTTTGATCCCAGTCAACAGCCGAACCATGTTCAAATTCGGTAATTCCCGACTGGCTTCCATAAAGCCCATTTTCGGAATCCATCTCGACAAATTCCTTTGGCAATTCGTCGACAAACCGAGATGGAATTGAGGATTGCCATTGGCTATAAATTCTGCGATTAGCGGCAAAACAGACTACAACCCGCTCCCGGGCCCGCGTCAGACCCACATAAGCGAGCCGCCGTTCTTCCTCTAGCGCCGGAGCACCACCTTCGTCCATTGCGCGTTGGTTGGGAAATACGCCCTCTTCCCAGCCAGGCAGAAACACCGTATTAAATTCTAGTCCTTTGGCAGCGTGCAGTGTCATCAGCGTAACCATGTCATCACTTTCGTTACCGCCTGCCTCCATTACCAGACTGACATGCTCAAGAAATCCAGCCAAGTTCTCAAATTCTCCTAGTGCACTTATCAATTCCTTAAGATTTTCAAGCCGGCCCGGCGCTTCAGGTGATTTATCGTTTTGCCACATTTTCGTATAGCCCGATTCATCGAGTACAGTTTCGGCAAGTTCAATGTGATCTAACGTTTCTGCTAAATTGCGCCACCTATCGAAATTGGCTAGAAGTTTCGATATGGCTTTACGTGCTTGTGGTCGGAGTTCGTCGGATTCCACGAGGCGACGAGATGCTTCGGTTAGTGAAATCGATTTTGCCCGCGATAATTGATGTATGGTTTGCAGGGTCGCACTGCCAATTCCTCTACGCGGCACGTTGATGATACGTTCCAAAGCAAGTCCATCTTCCGCTTGGTTAATTACTCTGAAATAAGCGATAGCATCGCGAATTTCCTGTCGCTCATAAAACCGTGGCCCACCTATTACACGGTAGGGTATAGCCAACGTTATAAACCGCTCCTC
Source organism: uncultured Rhodospirillaceae bacterium (assembly GCA_964479475.1). Taxonomy (GTDB): domain Bacteria; phylum Pseudomonadota; class Alphaproteobacteria; order MPNO01; family UBA2964; genus JAQBTY01. The sequence goes on from CAYZMI010000043.1 coordinate 929, forward strand.
AAACTCCCGCATTTGGAAGCTCGCACGAACTAACACAGCTATTTCATCGAGAGTGTTGCCATTGCGTTGCAATGCCTCGATCTCATCGGCAACAAAGCGTGCCTCGCTTTCACCGTCCCAAACGCCCCGCACGAAAACTTTGTCGCCGCCGATCCGCTCGGTCCATAGGGTCTTGCCAAGACGGCTGGCATTATTGGCAATTAATCCGGACGCCGCGGCAAGTATCTCAGGTGTTGAGCGATAGTTTTGCTCAAGTCGGAAGATGGAAGCACCTGGAAAATCCTTTTCAAATCGAAGTATGTTGCCAATCTCCGCTCCACGCCAACTATAGATGGACTGATCATCATCACCCACGCAACAAATATTCTTGTGACCTTGAGCGAGAAGTCGAAGCCAAAGATATTGTGCTACATTAGTATCCTGATACTCATCGACCAACAGATACTTAAAGCGCCGCTTATAGTCACCAAGAATTGTCGCATCACCGGTAAATAGCTCTAAATTTTTCAGAAGAAGGTCCCCAAAATCACAGGCATTCAAGATCAGTAGACGTTGCTGATAAATTTTATACAGCTCAACTATGCGCCCACCGGCAAATTCACCGACTTCTGCCGTAGGTACTTTATCCGGCCCCAGTCCCCGGTCCTTCCATCTTTGAATAATGGAGAGTAATGCGCGGGCCGGCCACCTACTGTGATCAATTTGTTCAGCTTCGAGAATTTGCTTTAAAAGGCGAAGCTGGTCATCAGTATCTAGGATGGTGTAATTGGGTTTGAGCCCTACTGCTTCTGCATGACGACGCAGAATTCGGGCGGCGACAGAATGAAATGTGCCTACCCACATGTCCTCCGCTACAGGTCCTACGAGAAATTCGACCCTATCCCGCATCTCGCGTGCTGCTTTGTTTGTGAAGGTTACCGCCAAAACTTGGGATGGCCACGCATTACGCGTGACTAAGATATGTGCCAAACGCGTCGTAAGAACGCGGGTCTTACCGGTTCCCGCACCGGCAAGCACCAAAACAGGGCCGTCAAGCAACTCAACGGCTTCGCGCTGCTCTGGATTGAGTGCCGTCAAATAAGATGGCACGCCCGAACCCGTTTCTAAGCCATTGTTCTCGTTTTGATTAGGAAAATTAGGATTTGGCATCAGGAACTTACTATATCAGTTTCAACTGCAGGTTTCTTTGATTTATAGTTTACTCGACCGAATCGGCTAACCGATAAACGAATTCGCAAAAGTAGCGAGTGGCAAATAAAACTCGTTGCAGGCCGGCTGAGGTCCTGGTTGCACATTTACCCCGAAGAACTTCGAATTCGCATAATCGCCATAAGAGTAATTGCCGACAAAACGGCGATGCCCGCCGACATCAAACCGGGTACATTGTCGTCAAGAATAATGGCAAATTTATAGCCTGCTTACCGGATATTTATTAGAGAGCATGGTCGATAAGACCGTCTAGCGTAGGGGTAACATTGAAAGTTCTCCGTGGCACCAATTTGATACCAATACCCGTAGGATTGAGTTGCCCCCCAATGACTGAGGATCAACAAAGTGTGCTGACAACCCCGTTAAAGTTCACCATGTTCTTCGGCACGGGCACGCATCAATGCACGGTTATAGGCGAGCATAACGTCAACCTCATTAACAACCACTACTATGTTTTTGCTATCTTTACTTTCGATAACAGCAATATGTTCCTCATGGACGTCCTCCATAAGTTTAATAGCCGTATCAAGATCGGTTTCAGGTGTTAGCAGAGGCGGGGCGCTCCGCATCACATCAAATGCCTTGAGGAGATTGTCGACTGAATGATGGAAGGCCGCATCTGATAAGTCTGAGAGAGTAATTGTACCCTGGATTACACCATTCTCATCAACCACCATAAGCTGTCCGTGAGGGGCTGTCTGCAATTCCTCACGCAAATCCTCAATAGGCAATGAGGGAGAAACCTTTGAGTACGCACTTGTTCTCATCACGTCGCCGACGTGTATTTGTGCCAACAATGCAGCTTCGCGCCCGCGACGCAATATAAACACTCTTACGACAGCCGGAGGTGGCCTTAATACAATTCTTTAGATGTAGCCTGGTAAACGTATTGATAGAAGAAAGAAATGTTCCAAAATTTACACTTTGTCTAACATTGGTACCTTAATAACACGGCCAAGTTCATCCGATGACAACATTTGTCCATGCGCATCGAGCAGTTTACCTAAATTTTCTATAATAGTATCGGGAAAGGGTGATACACGCCGCGATTTCATATCTATATGAAGCGACAAAAACTCGCCAGTAGATGCCAGGTATCCGTTGGCCGAATGATACATTTCGTGATAGTGGTGAATGCGCTTATTATCAAATCCGACAAGACGAGACGTACAATTGACCAAGTCGCCTTCGACGACTTCCTGGTTATATGTGATGTGATGTTCTACAGCAAAGGTACTAGCTGAGGTGGTTTGGCGATAGGCTTGATCCAGACCTACAAATTTAAAAAACTCGTCAACCGCATGATCAAATACCAGTGTGTAATAGGCGACGTTCATGTGACCGTTATAGTCAATATAGTCGGGTACAATTGTCTCCGACCATAGTTGGAGCGGGGCGGGATAGGTCATAAAGCAAGTACTCCATTTAGATGACCCCTTAAAATATTAGACGACTTATCTTTCGCCATTATTAAACCTAACTTAACCATATTGAATCACTACTTTTGGATGCTCGGATATAACGACGGTTTGGGTGAAGACTATAAGAATTATGGTCTATTCATCGCATCACGACAGCGAGCCATAATATCCAGAACTTTGAACGGATCTTCAATGCGCGGATAAGTGGGCACGCCATTGGGCTCAAGGTATCTCTTGGCTTCAACGTTACTAACTTCGTCGCCTGAAAACGAAATTAATATAGGTTTATTGGGAAACTGGTCAGCAAGCTCGAGGATAAAATCGAGTTTCATAGTACCGAGCTCATCGGCAAGAATCAAAATGGATACGACGGCATCCACATTAGGATCAAGAAGCAATGCCCGCATAGACTCACGCCAAGCCAATTCCATGCCATGGACGGTCGCCGATGGGAAAATATCTACGGGGTTTGTAATGTTTATGAAGGGCGGGCTTATTTCTTCCAGACGCGTTTGGGTCTTAGCCTCAATCCGGGAAAATTCAAGAATTGTCTGTCGCCGGCAAATATCCGACAAATGAACAATGAATGCTCCAGATGGAGAGACAAACCCGACACGATTTCCCGCCGGGACCGGCATCATGGCGGCCGCTTTAGCAGCTGTGAAAAGATGCGTAAATTCATTTATTCGAACGATCCCGACCTGTTTCAAAGCACCGTCCAGCACACGATCATCTGTACTTAGCGAAGCGGTGTGAGACAACGCCGCCTTTGCCCCTTCCGCCGTAGTGCCGCCTTTGAGCATTATTACAGGTTTGTGCCGGGTCACCCGCGACGCTGTTTTTAAAAATTCTTGAGGCCGATGCAGGCTCTCGAGATAAACAAAGATCGCTTTAGTCTCGGAGTCATCGGCCAAATATTGGAGGACATCAGCTTCATCAATATCAACCGCGTTACCGAGACCGATACACCGCGCTACGCCATAATATTCACCGGACATTATTGAGCGCATCATAGCTCCTGTGAAATTGCCCGTCTGCGCGATATAGGAGATAGGCCCTTTCGGGAGCTTGCCGAGCGGAAAGAAACTTGAAGTAAAGTCTGCTGGTGTTGAAATATGACCCGCCGTGTTGGGCCCGAGGACGCGTATGCCAGTTTTTTTAATAAGCGCCCGAAGATCATTTTGTAGGTCTTCTCCAATATGATCCACTTCAGCGAATCCACCAGCTGCAAGTACGACGGCTTGCATGCCATTTGCAGCACAATCGCGGACTGCTTCCAACGTTTGTGCTGCAGGTAACATAATAATACCTAAATCGACGCTATTGGGCAGCGCACCTATAGATAGACTGACGGGTTGGCCGCAAATCTCACCCCCCCTTGGGTTTACAGGGTGGATCACCCCTCCATATCCATTCGCTAGCAAATTTTCAATAACCGTGCGTCCGGGCTTACCAGGTGTCGCCGACGCACCAATGACTGCTAAGCTTTTCGGATTAAAAAATCTTTGAAGGCCTGACACTTTTAAACGCCTTTCGTACAAACCAACGCAGCATAGTTTGTAACCGTTCATGTGCAAGACGCGATTAAACAAATTAAAGAAGCCGGCAATTGGATAAATCGCGATAGTCAGCTGACCCTAGCAAGAGTAATTTGAAAACAACGATTTAACTTGGATATGAGAAAAAAATGGAAACGTACACAAAAGTAAAAGTCGACGTGCAGGGCAATGCGATGGAGTGTTTGAAGTTTGAACCGGATGGAAATAGCGCCTGCCCAGGTGTCATCGTAATGCAGCACATCCCAATTTCGCATGAGGGTTTGGAAAAGGATCCCTTTACAATCAATATTGGCGAACGATTCGCCAAGGCAGGTTACGTGGCTGTAATTCCTTATATCTTTCACTGGTGGTCTCCAGAAGTAGATATTGCCACCAAACGCGAGCAGTGGCGTGACGACCGTTTGTTGGCTGATTTGGACGCCGCACATGACGTACTCAAGGGAATTGAAAGGGTAGACCCCGTTCGACTGGCGGTTATGGGACACTGCTGGGGTGGTCGAATGGCTTGGTTAAGCGCCGGCAGCCGCCCCGGTTATAAGGTCGCAGGCGTGCTATATGGAGGCCGAATTAAGGTAGCCATGGGTGAAGGTGCTGTGCCGCCGGTTGAGCTAACCAGCAACATGACTTGCGACATGATTGGAATATTTGGCAATGACGATCAAAATCCTTCGCCAGAGGACGTCAAAGACCTCAACGACGCGCTGGATGTGGCAGGAGTAGCTCATGAATTCCATTGTTACGACGACGCTGGCCATGGATTTCAAGATTTTATGAATGAGGAACGCTACCGCCAAGAAGCATCCGATGACGCTTGGCGGAAACTAATGAATTATTTCGACGCTCGACTAAAATAGGTTTATTCGCGGTTGATGGTATACACTAACCGCTGAGTACCTTTTCTCATCCATTCTCCGGTACGACGTTGGCCAACGCGTTCGGCTACGCGTATTGAGGCAATGTTTTTCGGGTGGATGATACTCGGCACCTGAACGAGGCCTAGCTGGTGAAACGCATACTGAATGGTGGCACGCGCTGCCTCGGTGGCGAAGCCTTGTCCGCGCTTAGCGGCAACCAACGACCATACTGTTTCTGGGCCAGGCCAGGTTTCAGGATGCCACATCCCAACTCGCCCGATAAAGGTGCCGGTCGATTTTTCCTCTACTGCCCAGGGACCAAATCCGCGTAAGGCCCAATGACCAATATTAATAGCCATTCGTCGCCAAGCTTCCTCCCGATCGCATGCACCCCCGATATAGCGCATAGATTCTTCCTCTGCAGAAAACGCTGCAAAAGCATCAATATCGCTTTGACAAAATTGCCTTAGCAATAAGCGCTCTGTTTCGATTTCCGTAATTTCTGACATTAAACTTAGATTCCAATTTATAGGGCAAAAAACGACTAAGACACCAACACCCATTGCGTCTTTCGGTCCTCAACATGTTACACTGCTGTGCAGATAGTATAAGTGCCTCAAATAAGTTTCATCTGTTGAGCCAAACCCCGACGAGCCTGAATTCGACCGAACAAAAAACCGTCCCGTGGCAGTTGCAGATTGCTGTTTATGGCATCGGTCTGTTCAGTACGTCGATGTTTTATATGTCGGCGGTGATTATTCCTCTATGGGTTTGGTTGATAGACGAATCAGAGTTTTTAGCGGGTCTAGTGGCAGGGTCACGCCACTTTTTACCTCTACTATTTTCAATCCACGGTGGAGCGTTGATGGACCGGTTGGGTGCTCGTCGGGTTATGATATTTTTCGCAGCGATAGGAATTATCGTTTCTCTACTATTCCCTGTCATGCCCTGGATTTGGGCAGTGCTGCTTTTACAAATGATTGCTGGATTGTCGGATTCTATGGGTTGGCTCGGGGCACAAACTCTTATTGGTCAGCACATGCGCGGCAGCACAGTTTATACTGGAAGGCTGAGCTTCACATGCCGCTTTGGTCACTTGCTGGCCCCCCCTTTAATCGGATGGATATGGCACAATTTAGGTCCCAATTGGGCGTTTATCGTCCTTGCCATTTGGGGTATCGGAACATTGATTTGCGGGATAATGCTACCAGATGCGAAACATACAAGTCTCGCTGAACCTACTAGATCTGGTCATCAGCTAAAATTCACCGTTAAGAATATTTTGCCGCGGCTAAGCGATTACGTTGACGGTTTCAAGTTATTAGCAGTATCCGCAATTGCGTTTGTCGTGATGGGCAGCATGCTAAATCACGTGGGTGCTTCGGTCCAAAGCAGTCTCTATGTAAGGTATTTGGGCGAACAGGGTTACACAGCGACAGAGATTGGATGGTTATTTTCAATCTCTTCTGTAGCAGCGGCAATTGGTGCCCTAACCACAAGCAAAATGGAACTTTATATCAAGCCTTATTGGTTAATTTTAGGTACCGTCTTGACGGGTGTCTTAGCGATCACTCTGACGCCTTTGTTTGGAATTTTTATATTACTCTTGTTGGCTTCATCAGCACGTGGATTTGCAAATGGAATGAGTCAACCCATGATTATATCGACGGTATTGCGCGCGGTATCACCGGATATTCGCGGGACTGCCTCAGGCTTACGAGGTACTATGAACCGCATTTCTTCCATATGCACTCCAATATTGATGGGAACTGTTGCAGAGTTTATGGGCTGGGAAGCGGGATTTTATTCCATTACATGTTTGGTCATAGTTTTAGCTGGAGGTCTTATACTCTACGTTAAACTCTCCAAAGAACTTTCAGAGTCTAATATGGTTCCTTCAATGAATTCAGATGATCCTCAGATGGGATAAGCCTAATGGCCCAATCTATCCTAATTAAATTTTCGTATTACTAAACTGAATTTCCTCTTCTCAGGCTTGAACGAAATCAGATGTCCTAGCGCCGCACAGGCCTTGTCAAAACCGGTTAGCGAGTTGATAGTACGGCGTAGAAAGTGAATTAAATCCCAGGGGTGCCCCGTTAGGGGGCTGAGATATCGCCGGCGCGCAAACCAAGCGAGCAACGCGACAACCCTCAGAACCTGATCCGGATCATACCGGCGTAGGAAACGGGAAGCATGAAAAACCTTTCCTCACCTCAGCGCAAATGGTCCGAATACTAGGTATGAACAGGATAGAAACACGTTGGCGCTGACCGAAGAACAACTTGTTAATGACCTGCTAACTTTCATTGCAGCGGATTGGACTTCAGACTCGGAATTTGAATCGCTGGCGTTGAAATTGTTTGCCTATCAGGTCGAAAACAACCAGCCCTACCGAAAATTTTGCCAGCAGCGCGAAAAAACCGTTCGCACAGTTAAAAGCTGGCGAGATATTCCACCTGTACCGATCAATGCTTTCAAAGAAATAACCCTAACTAGCTGCGCCCCCGATAAGGCTGAACGCGTTTTCATGACTAGCGGGACTACCAAAAGCGGCCTGCGGGGCAAGAGCTACCACCCAACACTCGCGGTCTATGATGCTTCCATGATCAAAAATTTTGGTCATCGCGTAATGCAGAATTTAGACCATATTCGGATGGGTATTGTGTTTCCCACTGAAGAAGCCATGCCAAATTCATCGCTCGCCCATTATTTAGCAGTCGCCGTACGCGAATTCGGAACCGAAGAAAGCCACTATCTGATAAACGCAAATGGTTTCGACACGATGCGCCTAATTGTCGAACTCGCACACGCGGAACAGACAGGTGAGCCATACGCGTTGCTTGGTGCGAGTTACAGCTTTGTTAATTTGATGGATGAGCTAGATAAAATGGGTGAGATAGGTCTGCTGCCCGCCGGTAGCACGATTATGGACACTGGAGGCTTCAAAGGCCAGTCGCGCGAGATGGCGGGGGATGAGTTTTATGGGCGACTTTCGTCAAAGTTTGGAGTGCCGCGCGATCGGTGCATCAATATGTACGGAATGACGGAACTAAGCACCCAGTTCTATGATTGGGGCAACGAGCAATCTCCCTCGGTAAAATCAGGCCCACACTGGATCAAATCTCGGGTGATTAACCCTTTAACTTATGAAGAGGTACCGCACGGTGAAAAAGGCGTCTTGGTTCATTGCGATCTCGCTCATTTCAATGTCGTCTCGACGATCTTGACCGAAGATGCAGGCATTGAGGTTGACGGCGGATTTCTGCTACTGGGTCGGGCTGATGGAGTGGAAGCCAAGGGCTGCTCCATGGCTGTCGAAGAATTTTTAAAGGCAGTGGAAGAATGACTGGTATGGCGGAACGGACCGGCTACCTACCAGGTCTTAATAACGAAATTATAGATTGGCACACACTTGCATTCGAACGAGATAATCAGGTGTTAAAGTTAGCTGTACCGGTTCTTAATGAAACCCAGCTTCAAGACCTAATTTCAACTGTTCAGAAGGCCAGCCGAACGGTTCTGAAGGCGCTTACAGTTCATGAGATAACAGGAATAATTGATGCGGCGATCGCCCGTCTCCTTGATCGTAACGATCCATACCGAAAAAAGGCAGAAACCCTGTTGCCTGTCATTACCGGTTACGACGATGAGATGATTAAATTAGGATTGACCGACTACCTGAAAACTTTCCGTCAGACAGACCTGCAAAAATTTCTCGCCGAAGATTTTACAAATCCGACCATACTAGATCAGTTCCAGCCTATTCCTAAGGGAGGCTTAGCTAAGGCGATTGGTCCCGACCTTTTACTCCATATTTGGGCAGGCAACGTACCTGGCTTGCCGTTGTGGAGCCTAGTTTCCGGTTTGTTAGTCAAAGCCGGCAATATTGGCAAAGTTCCAAGTGGAGAACCTCTATTTGCAAACTTATTTGCGGAGTTGCTAGCGGAAGTAGAACCCAAACTCTCCGATTGCTTCGCTATCATCTGGTGGCAAGGCGGTGATGACCTACACGAACAAATTTTGCTCGACCGCGCAGATGTAGTGCTAGCATACGGTTCTAATACGTCGCTTTCGGCCATTCGCGCGAGAACCCCATTGACCACTCGGTTTATAGGCCACGGTCATAAAATAAGTTTTGGCCTTGTGTCTAAAGAGTCACTGTACACTCAGAAAGCATGGGCAACCGCTCACCAGGCAGCCTTTGATATCATGCGATATGACCAACAGGGGTGTTATTCACCGCAGGTCCTTTTTGTCGAGAGGGGAGGTAGTGTGGCGCCACCTGAATTCGCAAAGTTGCTAGCCAACGAGCTCCGCTGTTTCGAACAAAAATTTCCTCGCCGTGAACTAACGATCGAAGAGGCCGGAGAAATTGCAGCGTGGCGACATGCTGAAGAATCCAGGATCACGTCCAAAGTAAATCGAGATATGATGGGCGACCCTTTGGGAACCTGGAGCGTAGTCTTCACAGAAGAAGCTGAAGACTTATCACCGAGCAGCCTCAATCGCACGGTAAAAATTATCACTGTTGATGCCCTGGACGAAGCGATCACGCGGATCACACCGTTCAAGCGCTATTTGCAAACAGTCGGAATCGCCGCGTCACCCAACGAACTATATCGCCTGTCCGAATTATTAGGTGCTGTGGGTGTGACACGAATTTGCGCGCTTGGACATATGACTGCACCTGAAGCGGGTTGGCATCACGACGGCCGTTTCAATCTTCTTGATCTCGTCACTTTAACGGAAATTGAACGTTCGGCGGAAACCAGCGCTGAGGCGCTCGCGCCCTATGTCGACTGAATAAACGCAGATGAGCTTCCTCGTTATTAACAATACCAGCTTTACCTATACCGCCAATGACGCGGTGGTGGACCGAATTGATTTGTCGGTCGACGAGGGAGCGTTTCATTGCCTAGTCGGCCGTAGTGGTTGTGGAAAAACTACGCTCCTGAAAACCGCGGCCGGTCTACTTCAACCAACGCAGGGGTCGATCTTTATTCAAGGGAAAAAGGTCCTAGCACCCAGTCCTCATGTTGGCTTCGTATTTCAAACCCCCACTTTGCTTGAATGGTTGACAGTCTTGGAAAATGTCCTTCTTCCCATTTCTCTTAAATGGTCGCCTAGCCAGTTAGAAAAAGAAAATGCCGCAGCGCTTTTGAATCTAGTAGGCCTCGCCGATTTTTCAGCGCGCTATCCGTTAGAACTGTCGGGTGGCCAGCAAAGCCGCGTCGCTATTGCCCGGGCCCTCCTAATCGAGCCGTCGGTCCTTTTACTCGATGAGCCCTTCGCAGCGCTCGACGCACTCACCCGTGAAGAGCTTCAAGACGATTTACTGACACTATGCGCCACCCAGAAAACGACGGTGCTGTTCGTAACGCATGACATCGCCGAAGCCGTTTATCTAGCAGATCAGGTCGCGGTGATGGACAAAGGTCGCTTGACCCATATTCTACCGATAGACATAGGTAAGCCGCGCGATCGCGACATCCGCTACAGCCAAAAATTCAATTCGCTTTGCCGCGAAGTCCGCCAAGCCATGGATGAAGCAGCATGAGAGTGGGGTTTTATTCGTGGTCCATTTTGTTCCTGTTCGTCGCAGCTTGGGAAATATTCTGCCGAACATCTGGCATCTCAGCCCTTATTATTCCTACCCCTTCCGCCGTGCTACAAACTCTCTGGGAAGGACTGACCATTGGATATTTGTGGCCCCATATGTGGGTCACCACGATTGAAATTGTTCTTGGCCTTGCAGTTGGCTGCGTCATCGGGTTCCTGAGCGGTATTGTTCTAGGCGAAATAGAGTTTGTCCGCCGTTTGCTCTATCCCTATGTGCTGGCCAGCCAAGTCATTCCCAAACTTGCGCTTGGACCACTGTTTGTCATTTGGTTCGGCTCAGGTGTTCTGCCGACCGTTATTATCACGGCTCTGATCTGTTTCTTTCCATTGCTTGAAAATTCGATCACAGGAATTCAGCATGTCGATCCGCAAAAAAGAGATTTGTTTCGCATGATGGGCGCAACCCGCCTGCAGACACTAATTCGACTAAAAATTCCTTCGGGATTGCCCGTAATACTAGCAGGCGTTCGAGTTGCGGTAGTACTGTCTTTCGTCGGCGCTATCGTCGGTGAATTTATTGGAGCCAATGAAGGGTTAGGTGCCATGATTATTGGTGCACAGGGCATGATGGATACTACACTAATGTTCGCCGTGTTTGTTCTGATCACCCTTCTAGGGATGATTTTCTATCAAACTACAATTATCGGGGAGCGTTGGCTTCTCAGTCGACACACGAAAGGAGAGAAAACTTGACTGGAACTATTCGCGGCCAGAGCCGTGTAATTGTACTTGCATGCGCTATTGCAATGAGCACCCCATCAAATGCGCAAAAGTTGGACAAACTTACGGTGGCGGGTTGGGGACCACCAATTAGCGAGATTACAAATCTACTAGCCGAACCCGACAAACACTTCTTTAAATCGCGGGGCATCGAGCTCGCCTTCATGGCAGGAAAGGGTGGCGGATCAGCGGTAAAGAACATGCTGACAGGTAAAGCGGATGTCGCCTTTACTGATCCGGCATCCTTCTACCACGCTTTGGATAAGGGCGAAGACTTGGTAGCTATCTATAATATCTATCCCCAGAATGTCTTCAATGTAGTATCGCCCAAATCGCGCAATATTACGAAACCCAGAGATCTCAAGGGTAAAAAAGTTGGCGTGTACAGTCTATCCAGCGGCACCCGGCAAAACCTTCAATTCCTACTACATCAAGTAGGCTTGTCTGAGAAAGATATTTCCGTGCGCGTTACCGGGCTATTAAACTTCGCACCAGTCATCCAGGGTCAAGTGGATGCTACGGCAGCGACCGACACAGGGTTGTATGTAGGAAAGCTGAAAGGCCTGAAAGAGGTGAATATAATCGAAGTCCGGGATTATCTAAATGTACCAAGTGACATGTTCGTGATCCGGGCGGAAATGTATAAAACTAAAAAGAAACTACTGCGCCGTTTCCTCGCCGCCTATCGCGATAGTGCCGCCTGGATGATTAAACATCCTAAGGAAGCAGCCAAAATTGCCGTCAAACGTGCAATTAACGGCCGTAATGAGAAAATTAATTTAGAGATCATCAAACTTCGCAACTTGTCTACGGTTTCTATTACTACGCGTGAAAAAGGCCTGGGTCATTTTGATATGGACGTGCTGCAACAAGGGGCGGACGCCTTCCTAAAGCTTGGGCTTATCAAGAAGCAAATTAATATCGCCCGCGTTATAAAATCGGACTTGATCCCTAACTAGATGAGCTGAACAGAACGGAATGCTAAACACATGAAATTTCGAGGGAAGGCCGTCATTGTGACAGGATCAAGCAGGGGTATTGGTGCAGCCATCGCGCGGGCCTTTGCTAGGGAAGGCGCCAACGTCATCGTCAATTACAGGGATAACGAAACCGCTGCAAGAGATGTTGTCGCCAGCTGCAAGGAAGTAGGTGGTGATGCGGTGGCAGTTCAAGCCGACGTCACGGTCGAAGATGCTATCCAAGAGCTAGTGAAAATTACCCTGAAAGAGTTCGGTCGCATAGATGTGCTAGTCAATAATGCATTCAAGCCATTTACGTTTGATCCGGAAAATCGAAAAATGTTTTGGGACCTTACTTGGCAGGATTTTCAAACTCAAATCGACGGCGCACTCTTTTCCACCTATAAACTTTGTCAAGCAACCCTGCCCACATTCAAAAAACGTACTGAGGGCAGCATCGTTAATATTGCAAGTGATTTAGTGGCACGACCCACCATTCCCTATCATGACTACACTACCGCCAAATCCGCCCTGATCGGATTTACACGCAACCTTGCGGCGGAATTGGGTCCACTCGGTATTCGGGCCAATTGCGTAGCGCCGGGATTAGTCTATCCCACTGAAGCGAGCCAACAGACCAAGGAGCAAATGAAGGAAATGCTCATCGCCCAAACACCGCTCAGACGCATAGCCACACCAGAGGACGTGACTGGTCCAGTATTGTTTTTAGCATCCGAATGGAGCGAGTTTATGACCGGCCAAACACTTTACGTTGACGGTGGATTGGTTATGAATTGAGCAATTCTACACAAGACAATTAGGACTGCCGAGGAAATTCATAAAAGCCAGTGTATCAATTTCTACACGCGGCCTTATATCTATGAATTTTGCTCATTTTTTTATGTAGGCCCCTTCAGCTAAGGCTCTTCCAATAATCATTGGTCCCGCTGACAATCTTCAAACAAAAGCCAAAGTCGACATATACTGGAACTTAAGCAATAGACAATTTTTGTCGGCTTTTCGGCTCGTATCCCAGATTAGGGGCGAGCCAGCGTTCAGCATCAGAAATGTCCACATTCTTACGCTTAGCATAGTCATCTACCTGGTCCCGACTAATCTTGCCGACACCAAAATAGCGTGCCTGGGGATGCCAAAAATACCAGCCAGAAACTGCTGCGCCGGGATACATAGCAAAGCTTGGGGTCAAGGTGATACCAGTGGTCTTTTCGGCATCCAACAATGACCACAGGGTGCCCTTCTGGGTATGATCAGGACAGGCTGGATATCCGGGTGCAGGCCGAATCCCTTGATATTTCTCATCGATCAAGTCCTCATTATTTAAATTTTCATCGTTCGCATATCCCCACAACTCCCTGCGAACCCGCTCGTGTAGTCGCTCAGCAAACGCTTCAGCCAACCGGTCGGCGAGCGCTTTGACCATGATAGCGTTGTAATCATCGTTGTTTGCCTCAAACTCAGCCGCCCAATCATCGACTCCGAACCCGGTAGAAACTGCGAAACCGCCGATAAAATCCTCGACACCGGTTCCAACGGGTGCGACAAAATCCGCAAGTGCAAAGTTCGGCCGATCGCCAGATTTCTTGCCTTGCTGGCGTAAAGTATGGATGTCAGCAATTACTTCGTTACGTTTTTCATCGGAATAGAGAACAATATCGTCACCGATAGCATTAGCTGGCCAAAAGCCAATCACGCCGTTCGCCGTAAGACGGCCTTCATTAATGATGCGAGTCAGCAGGGCCTGGCCGTCATCAAACAGATTACGCGCCGCATCACCTACCACGTCATCATCTAAAATTCGTGGATAGGCGCCACGCAACTCCCATGTGTGAAAAAATGGTGTCCAATCTATCCGCTCTACAAGCTCGCTGAGCGGATAATTTTGAAACAGCTGAACCCCAAGTTTTAGTGGCCTGGGTGGCGTTACCGAAGTCCAATCGATCGAGCATCGTTTCGCGCGGGCATCTGAAATTGATATGCCGCGATCCTTATCTTCGCGCGCGGCAAATCCTTGTCGCACTTTGTCATAATCGGCTTTTATATTGGCCGCAAATTCGTCGCGCCTTTCAGCGCTTGCCAACGATCCTAACACGCCGACACTGCGCGAAGCATCAACCACATGTACTACTGGTGCGTGATAGACGGGGGCTATTCGGACCGCAGTATGTATCTTAGAAGTTGTCGCCCCGCCAATCAAAAGTGGAATATTGAAACCTTGCCGCTCCATTTCAGTGGCCACGTGCACCATTTCATCAAGGGAAGGCGTAATTAGGCCTGAAAGACCGATTACATCAGCATTTTCCATTCGCGCAGTATCGAGGATTTTCTGCGTTGGAACCATGACGCCGAGATCAATGATATCGTAATTGTTACACTGCAATACCACACCAACAATGTTCTTACCTATGTCATGTACATCACCCTTGACGGTGGCGATAACCATCTTTCCCTTTGAATTCGGTTGCTTGTTGCTCGATTTTGCCGCCTCAATGAAGGGTATTAGATGTCCAACAGCTTGCTTCATAACCCGAGCGCTTTTGACCACCTGGGGCAGAAACATTTTACCAGCACCAAAAAGATCACCCACTACGTTCATTCCGTCCATTAGTGGACCTTCAATCACATCCAATGGGCGATCTGCGTCTAACCTGGCTTCTTCGGTATCGTCGATGATAAATTCGTTAATGCCATTAACTAGGGCATATTTTAACCTTTCCCCCACCAATTCATTACGCCAAGCAAGATTTTGTTCCCTTTTCGCGCCTTCTCCCTGGAATTCATCCGCGATATCTAACAGCCGTTCAGTGGCGTCATCTCGGCGATTGAGGATGACGTCTTCAACCCGCTTACGGAGTTTTTGCGGTATATCTTGGTACACAGCAAGCTGACCCGCATTGACGATTCCCATAGACATGCCAGCCTGGATAGCATGGTACAAAAAAACTGAATGCATAGCTTCACGTACCGAGTCATTGCCTCGAAATGAAAATGAAACGTTACTGACCCCACCCGAAACATTTACGTGAGGTAGGGTCTCTCGAATTCGTTTTGTTGCGTTAATGAAGTCGACGGCATAATTGTTGTGCTCATCTATACCTGTAGCCACAGCAAAAATATTAGGATCGAAAATAATATCTTCAGGTGGAAAGCCTACCTTATCCGTTAAAATGTGGTATGCCCGAGTACAAATATCCACTTTGCGGTCTTCGGTATCAGCTTGTCCTTGCTCGTCGAATGCCATGACAATGACCGCCGCACCATAGCGGCGTACCAGCCGAGCTTGCGCGATAAACGTTGCTTCACCCTCCTTTAGACTGATCGAGTTGACGACGGCTTTACCCTGAACACATTTCAGTCCGGCTTCGATGACAGACCATTTGGACGAATCGATCATGAAGGGTACGCGGCTGATATCCGGCTCCGTCGCAATGAGATTGAGAAACTTCGCCATAGCCGCTTCAGAATCGAGCAAACCCTCATCCATATTAACGTCAACGATCTGAGCACCGTTTTCAACTTGTTGAAGTGCCACGCCAATCGCTTTTTCGTAATCGCCTTCCTTGATCAGCTTTGCAAACCGTGCCGACCCAGTCACGTTGGTACGCTCACCAATATTGACGAACAACGACTGTGAGCCAATATTGACCGCTTCGAGCCCGGATAAATTGAGAAATTTATTCCGCTGCGGAACTACTCGCGGCGGCATGCCATGGACCGCATCCGCAATGGCCTTGATGTGTTCGGGTGTGGTGCCACAGCACCCACCCACAATATTGAGGAAACCAGATTTGGCGAATTCGCCCAGCGTAGCAGCCATCATTTCGGGCGATTCGTCATAACCGCCAAACGCATTAGGCAAACCAGCGTTCGGATGGCATGACACGTGGGTATCCGCAATACCAGACAACTCTTCGATATAGGGCCTGAGATCTGTTGGACCGAGTGCGCAGTTGAGGCCGATAGCAAGCGGTTCTACATGCCGAATAGAACTCCAGAACGCCGCAGTGGTCTGACCGGTCAATGTTCGGCCACTCTGATCGGTTATGGTGCCGGAGATAATGATTGGTACGTCAATTTTCTGCGCTTCGCATACGATGTCGACGGCAAATAGCGCTGCCTTACAGTTAAGCGTATCAAAGACAGTCTCAATCAATAAAATGTCAGCTCCGCCAGCAATTAGACCGCGCACAGCCTCGCAATAGGATTCCACTAACGCGTCGAAGCTGATATTGCGAAATCCAGGATCGTTTACATCAGGAGATATAGACGCTGTACGGTTGGTGGGACCCAGAACACCCGCCACGTAACGGGGTTTAGATCTATCTGCCTCTGTAGCAGCGTCGGCTGCTTCCCGTGCAAGCCGCGCGCCCACCTCATTCAGCTCGCGAGCAGCATCCTCCAACATATAGTCAGCTTGTGCAATTTTGGTAGAACAAAATGTGTTAGTTTGCAGTATGTCGGCACCAGCCGCGAGATATGCGTTATGGATGCCGCTAATGAGGTCAGGGTCAGACAGAATAAGAATATCGTTGTTGCCTTTTTGAGGACACGGGTGATCAGCGAAGCGCGTCCCCCGATAGGCATCCTCTTCAAGTTTATAACTTTGGATCATGGTACCAAAAGCGCCATCGAGCACTAATATCCTGGTCTTCAACTGTTCCCGAAGTGAGGCAAGACGTACAAACCGAGAGTTAGTCTCGAGAAAACCATGCTCTTTGCCGGAGATAGTTTTTTGTTCTATCACCTGCTTACCCATCAGTCGGGTCATGATGTGCCTTCAGGCCTAAGACCTAAAATGTGGGCAATTGCATAAGTCAGATCTGCGCGGTTTAACGTATAGAAATGAAATTCATTTATGCCGTAAGCATGAAGTTGTCGACATTGTTCAGCCGCAACCGTTGCCGCCACTAATTTGCGTGTATCAGGGTCGTTATCTAATCCGTCAAATAAGCCACCCATCCAGTTGGGTACTTTTGTGCCACAAATGGCGCTAAACTTGACCACTTGGGAAAAATTTTGCACAGGCAGAATACCGGGTACAATTGGAGCTTTGATACCAGCAGCTCGTGCGCGATCCAAAAATCTTAGAAATTGTTCTGCACCGAAAAAATACTGGGTAATGGCGCGATCGGCACCGGCATCAAATTTTCGCTTTAGGTTTTCTAAATCCGAATCTGCACTTTCCGCCTCAGGGTGAGTTTCTGGATAAGCCGCAACGCT
Organism: uncultured Rhodospirillaceae bacterium; assembly: GCA_964479475.1. GTDB lineage: Bacteria > Pseudomonadota > Alphaproteobacteria > MPNO01 > UBA2964 > JAQBTY01. Next base: position 18,511 of record CAYZMI010000043.1, read on the forward strand.
AATATCGAAGTTGCCAATTCGCTTTAACCCTGCCACCAGGTCAACCGCGTAGGCGTAACCGCCCGGATGTGCAACATAGCTACCGGGGCCCTCAGGTGCATCGCCACGTAAGGCCACGATGTGTCGTACGCCCGCCGACCAATAATTGCGTGCAACGGCATCAACTTCTTCCGTTGTTGCATTCACACAGGTTAGATGCGCCGCCGGCGTCAGATTAGTTTCCTCCAAAATTCGTACCACGGTGGCATGGGTACGTTCTCGAGTAGATCCGCCGGCACCGTAGGTGACCGAAACGAAACGCGGTTGCAATGGTGCAAGGCGTTTAATGGAATACCATAATGTTTCCGACATCTTGTCGGTCTTAGGCGGGAAAAACTCAAAGGAGACCTTTAAATCCCTAGGCGCACCTGCCGGAAAAGGCAGCTCGACCGACGTAGGTGACTGCTTGCTTTGAGCCATCACTTTGCCGCCTTGATTGTTGCAAAATCATCCGAGCGAGGAGCATCAACCGAAATTTCTCTCACGCGGGAAATTGAGCAAATCATAACGGTTAATGGATCGCCGCAGAGCTCCTTAGCAGCATCTACCCTAAGACCTGCCAGGCTGCACCAGCCAGCAATTTCCCGAAGGGAAAACCCCATCCAGCGATGGGCATGGTCTCGCCGTAACACGTCCAAACCATGCGGCGCAAAATCGACCACTAGTAATTTGC
>CAYZMI010000044.1:0-3496 GCA_964479475.1 uncultured Rhodospirillaceae bacterium
AAATATCTTCTTCAGTAATAATTCCTTGCTGGATGGGGTCGTAGAGCCCGGCCTGTTTTTCCTGTGTTACGGACTCCAAGTGATTAACGACAATGATATCGGAGCGTCGTACCGTTTCATCATCATTTTCGCGACGACCGCTTTTTAGCCAACCACCTTCTACCAATGCACTGTTGGAGCCGACGACTGTTACCACATGTTGTCCTGGCTCCAATAAAGAACCATCAAAAACTGGAACATTGGAATCCGTAGCGGTAATAACTACGTCAGAATTTTTGATCACTTCCTCTGGGCTGTCGACGGGGATTACTTCCTTGTCAATCATAGGTCCCATGCGGTCACAAAAGGCCACGCGATTTTCGGGATTACGACTAAACACTTTTATCTTTTTGATGTTTCGCACGGCATTAATAGCCAAAATTTTATTAACCGCTTGGCCGCCAGAGCCAAACAGGCCGAAGATCTCTGCATCTTTTCTGGCAAGGATATCTACACCTACGCCCGTTGTTGCACCTGTTCGAAAGGCCATTACGCTTGTAAATCCAGTCCGATCATCGAAGAGTTCACCCACTATTATACCGTCAAGTTTGGCTGTTTCTGAGTTCCATAGCAGGTAAACCGGATGTTCCCGGTAGTCTAATGATTGGTTCTCCTCATTATGGGAGATCAGTTCGCCGCGGGTTAGCGACCCGATTACACCTAAACCTGGAATGCCCCCTGGAAAATTTGATATGCGGACGTTATCTGGCGAATGGACGCGCCGTCGAGGAGCATTAACTAAAGGAAACTCGTCTGCTTCTTTGTACCCTTGGGCGATGGCTTCTACGGCTTCTTCCATGGTTATTAGACCTTTAATCTGATCTGGCCCCAAGAAAAGAATAGAATTTCGATTCGGTAGATTGGTCGTCATGGTTATCCTTTCTTCGGAAGGCCGTGCTCTGTCCAGCTCAGCTACGGGCGCAGTTATGTTACTTACTATACCGGACTGCTCACAATCTCTAGTCGTATCAAAGATTTAAGTTTCCAGATTCTGATCACTACTGAGTGACAATGCTAAGAAAAGTGAACTTCCTAATACATTTGACATCTGTTATTCAAATTTAGTGGAACAGAATTTTAAGAATTGGAAGTTGTCACGTAAATGGATACCTCTACTATTGAATAATGTATGAAGTTAGTTTGTAAGATTCGGTTGTCCAATGCGAAGTTCATCAAACATTACTCCAATTAGAATAATTAATTTGTCACAATTTAATCGAATTATATCGATGCCTATATAGGCCTCAATATAGTTGAGGAGCTTGAATTATGGATGTTCACGTGATTGTAAAATTGAAGTCATCGTATGAAATCTGGCACGAATTGTTTGTCAACGATGCAGTCAACCGATCTAAAATTTGTGATGAGAGTAAAACTTTGGTGGGGCAAGCGAATGAAACCACTGCCTTAGTGACTTTATTTGATGTCGATGGCGTAGCGATGGGCGCGATGATGAACGACCCAGAATTTCAGAAAATGACAGAGAATTATGTTGAGAAACATATACCCTATTCCATTTCTGCGCTTTAACCTAATTCCTGACGCCTCAAGGTAATTTTGAGGAATTTCTAATGTATTTTCGACGCCCCTTTGTTTGAAATTAAGTGATTATCCAAAATTGATGGAACGTAGCTAACGAATTTGGACCCCGTTAGTCAGATAGTAAACTCTCTGCTCTTTTATCGGCCCCCGACAGCAGTGATTTAGATTTGTCTCTAATCCATGTGGCAACATCCCGCCATAGTAATTTTGCCTTAGTATCACGCAGGATTAAGTGGTAACCGGTTTTATATAAAGCCCGGCGTGTAGCCGAATTTGCGGGGAGCCGACGCATCACATCGATAGTGGGTTTTCTTGGGATTATTTCGTCCTTCAAACCGTACGCGATGAAGAGCGGAGTTTGGCCTAGTTTTGGTGCCGCGGCGAACGCGGTATCCATTAAATCCACCAGTCCTTTGATGGCGTCAATTCGTGTATGACGGATTAGTTTTGTATCCCGCGACAACCCCCGAAGCATCTTCATATTGTCGGACGGCTTGATATTTAGTCCTTGGCCCGTGACAGTTAGCCATGGCATAGTATTGGACAGAAACCATAGTGCACCGCGTTGAATAACATTCATTTGGTTGCGACCCCATACGGCCGGTGCGATTAATAGTGCGCCTTCGATTCCCTCAATCGGATTTTGGGCAAGCGCGGCCATCACGACCGCCCCCCCCATGCTGACACCCATCACAAATATAGGAATGCCTTTGTGGCGTGCAGCCACGACTTTTATTGCATCGTGAAAATCACTTATCAATGTACGAAGGCCCGGCCAATAGCCGCGGTTGGGTGCTCCACCAAACCCGCGCTGATCGTACGCATAAGTAGCAATACCACGTTTTGCCCAGTAGCCGGCGGGCATGGCAATTGCATTTGAATAGTGGTTAAAACCGTGTAACGCCACAATAACCACTTGCGGTTTTTTATCTGGCAACCATGTTTTTAACGGTAATATAGCGCCGTCACGCGCGATTAGGGCGTTTCCAGAAATTGACGGCCCGTTAATTGCTGCGCTCATTGGTTTAACCACTGGCGTGCAAGCAGGGGCGACACATAGCAATATTATTGCAAAATAAAGACGCATGGTAACTATGGCTCAACTTACTTGCACGGTGTTGGGGTTTCGGTATCATCGTCTCGCACGACGGGTCAATAATTGTTCGCCGTTGTGAGAGTCATGCAGGAGTTGACTTATGGCGACGAATAACACCCAGCCACCCGAAACTATTGAAGTTGAAGAGGACACTGTTGCATGCGATGGCGGTGGCGGTGCGCTTGGCCACCCCAGAGTATATCTTATGCTCAAAGACGGGCGTGTAGAATGCGGCTATTGCGACAGATTGTTCATCCTCAAGGAAGGATATAACCCGGTATCTGGCCACTAAACATTCAGGTTGGCTGATTGATACTAAACCTCGCTAAATACTTCTATCCTTTCTTGAAATTTTGCCTTGGAAACGCAGATTATCAATTCCTAACCAAGCTATCGACTCGAGTGGCAGCATACGGCATGTTTCTTTAATCAAGAGGGGTGGCGAGATTGCAGTATGGAAAATTCAAACACACAAAAACGCAATAAAGTTTTTCTGATCGATGGATCAGGCTACATTTTTCGCGCTTACCACGCATTGCCGCCCATGACACGGTCAGATGGTACACCGGTTAACGCCGTCTATGGGTTTACCTCCATGCTACTCAAGTTGATCGACGATTCCGATGCTGATTATCTGGCCGTAATATTCGATACAGCGCGCAAGACATTTCGCTCCGATATTTATGCTGAATATAAGGCAAATCGCCCACCCCCGCCTGACGATTTGATTCCCCAATTTAGTCTTATCCGGGATGCGGTTGCGGCGTTTGGTGTACCCCAAGCAGAAAAAGAAGGCTACGAGGCGGATGACCTTATCGC
>CAYZMI010000044.1:3596-14925 GCA_964479475.1 uncultured Rhodospirillaceae bacterium
GGCGCGAAAATTTGCTTGAGTTTGCCGATCTAGCAAGAATCAGTCGTGAACTTGTTACGCTCAAACAGGACGTCCCAGTCGAAAGGAACTTTGACCAATTTGTGTTGGAAGAACCGGATCCCGACACCCTCATTGCATTTCTCGAAGAGCAAGGGTTTAAGACCATATTGTCTCGGGTTAAGGCAGAACTCGCTAGTGCGGGACTCTTGATCGATCAAGATGACGGATTGGTGGCTACCGGTGCAAAATTGGGTATCAAACCCGGTTACGCTCTAATCCAAGATGAGAAGGCGTTGGCAGCTTGGATTAAATCGGCAAGCGAGCAAGGTCTTGTTGCCGTCGATACTGAAACTAATTCGCTCGACAGTTTGCGTGCTGAATTGGTTGGGGTGTGTTTGAGTGTACCCGAACCTGTGCAAGATGCCTGTGCTTGCTACGTTCCCGTGGGCCATGTCGCACCCAAATCCCAGGGCGCGCTAGATCTTGGCGACGACAGCAATGAGACGCCTGGTGGAGCGCCTAAGCAAATTCCGCTCGAGAAGGCAATTTCGATCCTAAAACCACTGTTAGAGGATTCAGGTGTTCTCAAGGTTGCTCATAACGCTAAGTACGATAGCGAAGTGCTCGCGCGCCAAGGAATTGATATGAGTCCGGTGGATGACACTATGTTGTTGTCTTATGTACTGGAGGGCGGAGCACATGGTCATGGGCTAGATGAACTGACTTTGCTCCATCTAGGACGGACTAACATTAAATTTTCGGAGGTCTGTGGCACTGGGAAGAATAAAATTGGCTTCGCCGAGGTCGGCCTCGATAAAGCGCTGGATTATGCCGCTGAAGACGCAGATGTGACGTTAGCTTTGCATCAAATTCTCAAGCCGCGTTTGGTGTCAGATCGTATGGCGACGGTTTATGAAACCATCGAACGGCCGCTTTTGGCGGTACTAGAGGAGATGGAGTCCCAAGGAATTAAAGTAGATGCCACCGAACTCAAACGACTGTCTAAGGATTTTGAACAACGTATTGCGGATCTCGGAAAGGAAATTCATCGGCTTGCTGGTCATGAGTTCAACGTCGGATCACCTAAGCAGCTTGGTGAAATTCTATTCGATGAAATGGGTTTGCCGGGTGGTAAAAAGGGAAAGACTGGTGCCTATGCCACTGGCGCGGATATTTTGGACGGGCTCGCTGCTCAGGGTCACGAGTTGCCGTCCCGTGTGCTCGAATGGCGCCAACTCTCTAAGCTCAAGAGTACCTATACCGATGCGCTGCTGGGAGAGATCAATCCAGATACAGGCCGTGTCCACACCTCCTATTCTCAAGCGGTGGCGTCGACCGGTCGCCTCTCATCAAACGATCCCAATTTACAAAATATACCGATCCGTACTGAAGAAGGCCGTAAAATTCGCAAGGCATTCGTTGCTGAAAAGGACCATGTATTATTGTCAGCGGATTACTCGCAAATTGAGTTGCGCCTTTTGGCACATGTTGCTGATATCAAGCCGCTGAAAGATGCCTTTCACGACGGTGCTGATATACACGCTGCCACAGCGAGCGAGGTGTTTGGGATCCCTGCTGATGAATTAGATGGGCCCACGCGCAATCGTGCTAAAGCAATAAATTTTGGTATCATATATGGTATTTCACCGTTTGGCCTGGCGCGGCAACTTGGTATTCCGCAAAGAGATGCTAAATCCTACATTGAGGCTTATTTTGAAAGATACCCTGGTGTACGCGATTACATGGAAGAAAAGAAAGAAGCGGCCCGGATCAATGGATATGTCACAACCATATTTGGTCGCAAAGTGCATGTCCCAGGAATCAACGACAAGAATCCGGCGAGAAGGAACTTTAATGAACGTGCAGCGATCAATGCGCCACTTCAAGGAGCGGCGGCTGATATCATCAAGCGTGCGATGATTCGTATGCCTACTGCTCTGAAAAGCTCCAAACTCAAGGCGAAGATGCTATTGCAGGTCCATGATGAGCTTGTATTCGAGGTGCATGAGAACGAGCTTCAAAAAACCGTCGATGTCGTCCGCAAGACTATGGAGGGCGCGGCATATCTGTCTGTACCCTTAGTTTGTGATACCGGTTTTGGCCCGTCTTGGGACGAGGCACACTAAGGTTGAACTTAATTACAGTGGCTGAGGGGTGGCGGTGCATTTCATAAAATGCAATTACGCTAATCCCGAACGTTGTTATGTATTGTCATAACGACGTTCTCAGTAACTCGTTCCCAACCGACGCTCCCACATGTCAAATATCAGTTCCCAGTCGTGCGCTGCGGCTCGGGCATCGAATATATCTCGATCGGGTAACGCATACCCGTGTTCCGCGCCCGCATGAATTGTTGCGCGATAGTCGACCGGGCTGTGTTTCGTCAATTGAGCCATTTCTTCGGCCATTGTCGGCGGTGTCAAATGATCTAATTCTCCGTAACCGCAATAAAGCCCACCGTGAAATTTCTTAACTAAGTGGTGGGGTGAATCTGGCTGATCCGAAATCAACTTAGTGCCATGTAGACACACACTAGCTTGAAACCGATCTGGATAGTTGCCGGCAGCAGATAAGACCATCCATCCACCCATACACCAGCCGATTGATCCGATAATGCCACCGCGCATCCAATTTTGGGTATCGATGAAGTGCATGATGGCTTCGGTGTCCCGCATAACCATATTTCCGGTCAACTGTCCCCGCGCCGCTTGAACTCGTTCTGTGCGCAGGTCATCGAGTTTGTGCAATGAAATCATCCGGCCGTTTTCGTCGTAATAAGCTGTGCCTACATCATCGCCTTGACGATAATAAAGATCGGGTAAAATGCACGCATAGCCAATCTTGGTAATCCGTCGTGCAATCACGCGGAGCTCCTCCCGAATTCCCCAAATGTCCATGTAAAGAATAATTGGTGCGAAGGGACCACTATTTTCCGGGTGGGTGATATAAGTCTTCATCGCGCCGTCACCAGTCGCGATGTTAACCGTCTGCTGGAACATCTGCTGTCTGTTTCTGAAGATTTAAGAACTCACGTCCGTAGGTCATGCCGTGTTGTTCCCATACCAAAGCATGGTGACCCGCAGCTCCTAGTAAATTCCGGTACTGACGCTCGAGCGGGTGTCCATTGAACATGGCGCGACCTCCCGCTGAATTAAACAAGCGCGTCCCCGCTTTTAGCGAGAGCTTTGCCGCAAACGACACATTGCGTCGTGCGATGGTCAAATCGAATTCCGTTAGCGTCCCGCCCGCGTCAAGGGTTTGCATAGCTTGCGTTACCGTTCCCAAATAGAGGGCTTCCGCGGCATCAATTTCCGCTGAAGAACGAGCGGCAATCAAATGTGTCCCCGGTTGGTCTGCAATCGGTATTCCCCGAGACTCGCGTGGTGTAGTGTAAAATAACCATTCCTGTAAAACGCCTTTAGCGGCACCAACGGTAAGGGCGGCAAACCCCGTTGAAGTCACTCCTCCACGAGGTGTGCGGTAAACTGGCGCTGTATTAACGGTGATGCCAGGTCCTTTACCTACCCGCGCTAGCGCGCCATCTAACAAACGATGACCCGGCACAAAGGCATCCTCTATATGAAAACTTCGTGATCCGGTGCCTTCGAGCCCTATCGTGTCCCAGTCGTCGAGGATTTCAGCATCGGCGCGGGGCACAAGGAAATAATGTGGGCCATCCAATTCATTATCTTCGACGACGTAACCCCCACATATGAACCAATCCGCATAATCTACTCCACTTGAAAACCCATGAGTGCCTGTAAATTTAAATCCGCCTGAAACACGGGTGGCGCGCCCCACTGGATCGAACCCGGCGCAAACAACTGCATGAGTGTTGCTTTGCCAAACGTCTTCTTGGGCTTGTGCTGGGAAGGTCGCGACCATCACCGCATGATCGGCAACAATACGTTGAATCCAGGCCTGTGAGCAGTCGGCAGTTGCGAGTATCTGGCTGATTTCACACAAGACATCCCAGCCCATTTCAAACCCGCCGTATCTGCATGGCTGAGATAACCGCAACAACCCAGCACGATGCAAGTCGTCCATAGTTTCTCGAGGAACACGTTTAAGTCGCTGAGCCTCTGCCGCGCGCGCGCGAAACCGCGGGGCTAGCTCCTGCGCCCGTTTGATCATTTCGACGGGTGTTACCGTTTCCGGACTATTGGGATCCGAGTAAGTTTTGTTGTCGCGCATTAGCTGCTTATTAAAATTGCATTAAGCAGTCACTCTGCACCGCCACAGTTAAGTTGGAAAGAAGCATATTTTAGCGATATTTGTTGCCGATGTTTTACTGGGAGATTGTCTTTGCTAAAACGAATTTGTTGTTAAGTGTATTTTCACGTTTTTGTGATCGCCGCTTCCCGTTTCGCTAAATAGATGGCAGCAGTGGCAATTACCGCACCCCCAAGCCAAATCCAAACTTCTGGAACTTCTCCAAACATCAAAAATCCTATAAGCGCGGCAATTGGGAGGCGAGTGTAGTGCAGTCCCATCACCACTACCGTCTCACCCTGAAAGTAAGCTCTTGCAAGGACGCGTTGGTTCATCATTTCCAGAAGGCCAATTCCTGCCAGCCATAGAAACTCTACAATGCTTGGTGTGGACCAAGCATAGAGCGTTGGTAGGAATGCAAGCGGCAATATGACCAGGGGGTTCCAAACCGCAATGGTGTCTGGATGTTCGCTCTGTGCCAGAAGTCGGCGATTAATGGGGTTCCAGCTTTGCACTACCACCACACCCAATACGAACAGGACGCCCACATTGAGTTCGACAAGACCGGGGCGGATGATGATAATCGCTCCAATTACTCCAGCGATTATAGCGATCGCTCGGCTGCCGCGGATTAGTTCGCCCAAAATAATTGAAGCTAAAATCGCAGCAAAAATTGGTCGAATGAAATGTATTGCGGTGATGTCGGCGAGAGGTAGGTGTTTGGCGGCTAAATAAAAACAAACATTCGCTACGAAAGCGAGAGCACTGCAGAGCAGACAAATTCCCCAGCGAACGGGCCGCAGCAATACGCGAGCATTACCAATAACAAGCGGGGCGACAAATAACAGGCTAAATAAAGCCCGAAAGAAAACGATCTCGAAAACATCGATCTGATGGGCGATGACTTTGACGCATCCTAATTGGAGTGAATGGAGACTACCTGAAACGATAATCCAAAACGCACATTGAAATGAGGAGGGCCACTGCGCGATTAGCTTGTCAATCCAGCGCATTACGATTGGGCTTCTTTAACACTGCGGGCGATATTGGCCTCGCGATGGGCAATATAGGCGGCGGCCGTGCAAATCAGTGTGCTGCCGATCCAAACCCAAATCACCGGTACTTCACCAAACAGTACAAATCCTCCGAACGCTGCAATTGGCAGACGTAAATACCCGAGAGCAAGAACAAGCGAAGCATCTTCAACTGCAAAAGCCCTCGTTACCATTCGTTGATTTAGAATGCTCATTCCACCTATGAGAACTAGCCATCCAACCTGTTCCCAACTTGGTGTTTGCCATACGAATAATGTTGCTATAAACGCCAGGGGCAACATAAAGACCGCATGGTAGACGGCAATGGTGTCAGGATGTTCGGTCCGCGTCAGAATTTTGACGATTATGGTATTGCCAGTCTGCATGGCAACCGCCAGCATGATTAAATAGGCACCAAGATTGACCTCTTCGAAACCGGGCCGGAGGATTATCAGCATGCCAATGAACCCCACACCGATGGCGCTCCACCGCCGGGCCCCAACAATTTCACCTAATATAAATATTGCAGCGATGCTGCCAAATATCGGTCGGGTAAATGTAATAGAGGTCAAGTCTGCAATTGGCATCAGGCCCGCGGCCGCGAAATAGAGAACAGTGACAAAATAAGCAATGGTGCCTCGTACGGCGTAGAGTCCCAGACGTTTGGTGCCTAACGCCGCCTTTGGCCCTTTCCGAATAAGCCAAGGAAACATAAATAGTATTCCAAATACGCTTCTAAAAAATACTGCTTCAAAGACATGCAACTCCTCTGTTAGGTGTCGTACAGTACTAATAATGATAGTGAACGTTATTCCCGAAAGAGTGATCCAAAGCGTCGCTTGAAGCGAAGTGGGGAGGGCGGCGATCCTGTTGGATACCAAGCGCGTTAGGCTCATGTGTTTGTTATAGGCGGAATGGAGAGTTGTTACTACATGACGAAATAGAGCCAATTAGTAGCCGTTTAAATAAGCAATAGATGGCTATATAGGCGCCCTATTTTTTTATTAAGCACAAAATAAATTTATGCCGCCGCTCGGATTGCTGCCTTGTTGACCTCATCGTCTACTTGGCCTTCAAACTGCTTAAAGTTTTCTTCAAAACGTTTTGCGAGATCTTGAGCCGTAGTGTCATATTCATTCTTGTTCGACCAGGTATTACGCGGAGCCAACACATCTGACGGCACGTCAGGACATCCTTCAGGAATTAGTAAGCCGAAGTTAGGATCCGGAGACACTGCTGCCGAGCCTAACTTATCATCGAGAGCCGCGCGGACCATGGCCCGTGTATGAGCAATTTTCATGCGTTCGCCAACGCCGTAGGCACCACCACTCCAGCCGGTGTTGACTAACCAGCAGTTGGCTTTGTGTTTGGAAATACGTTCACCCAATAGTTTGGCATAGATCGTTGGATGTCGCGGCAGGAATGGGGCACCGAAACATGTCGAGAAAGTAGCTTCCGCGCCACTGGTCATGCCGCGTTCAGTGCCAGCCACCTTAGCGGTATAGCCGGACAGAAAGTGATACATTGCCTGCTCCGCTGTCATCTTGCTAATCGGTGGCAGCACGCCAAATGCGTCAGCTGTTAGCATGACAATATTATCAGGATGTCCACCCATTCCCGACAGGCTTATATTGTCGAGGTATTCCAGTGGGTATGATGATCGGGCGTTTTCTGCGAGCGAGCCATCATCGAAATCAGGTTCACGGGTCACCGGATCCAGAACCACATTTTCTAATACCGTACCAAAACGACGTGATGCAGCATAAATTTCCGGCTCAGCATCAGCTGAGAGGTTTATAGTCTTGGCATAACAACCACCTTCAAAATTAAACACGCCGTTATCCGACCAGCCGTGCTCGTCATCACCGATAAGCGTCCGTGTAGAATCTGACGAAAGAGTGGTTTTCCCGGTTCCTGATAGACCAAAGAATATTGCTGTATCGCCCTTCGGTCCAATATTAGACGAGCAATGCATTGTCATGACGCCTTTGGCTGGCAAAATCCAATTCATGACGCCGAAGATGCTTTTTTTAATTTCACCAGTATAGTGACTGCCGCCTACCAATACAGTTTTTTTGGGAATATTTACGAGAATGCAAACTTCGCTGGCGGTGCCATCGGTCTCTGGCACTGACTGAAAATTTGGTGCCTGGATAACCGTCCACTCAGGTTTGAAGTTAGCGGCATTTTCATTTGGTGGTGTGAGAAACATGTTGCGGGCGAAAAGGCTGTGCCATGCATTTTCCGTGATAATTCTGACCGGTAATCGGTAGCTTGGGTCGGCGCCGCAATAGCAATCCTGAACAAAAACCTCCTTGTCTTTGAGGTAATCCATCATGCGGGAGTGGACCACGTTAAATTTCTCCGGTGCAATAGGCTGATTGACTGGACCCCACCAGACATCGTCTTTAACGGACGGGTCTTCCACCATGAATTTGTCCTTCGGAGAGCGGCCTGTATATTCCCCGGTTTCCGTGACAAAAGCGCCATCCACTGATAGCACGCCTTCTCTCCGACGCAGACCGGCCTCGTAAAGCTGGGGCGCTGCCTGATTCCAATGGACGGTAGTGATCTCTGTCAGCCCGTGTTTATCAACGCCATAATCGCTAATATATGGTCCGATTTGGTCCACGTTGTTCTCCTGAATGGGGTGGTGCTAAATTCGCTCCAGCCTTACGCATTAACTTCTTCTGACCATGTTGCTGTGGCCGATTATGGCGGTCAACATAAACGCTCAGCCGAGCTTCTGCAAGACGGGTCGATTCGGGCTAAACGTCAATGATTTAGCAGGTTTCACGTGCCTTCCGGGTTAGTTTGATTAACTCCTTCCGGACTTCATCTTTAGTGTTTGCGGTAGCGTCAAATGTAAGGCGGGCAACCGTTCCGGCGAGCCGCAAATCGCAGCCCTCCGGATCAACGCCGGTCATAATCCATTCATCAGCTTGAAGGCCCAATAGATTTGTTGCGCAGAGCTGAATTGCGTCGGCATGGTCATAATTCATGTGGTTGACGATGTCGCTTTCTGATTCTTTAAGTTCCAAGTCATCTTTTGCGTGGAACACAAACGCAGCGCGATCAATCCAATGAATAGAGCCGAAACCTGCAACGATATGAACGCGTTCAACCGTTAACCGATATAGCAAAAAGTCTGAAAATTTGCAATAAATAGCAGCGTTGGGATGGCGTGCAATATAGCGCGCCATATGAGCTTGGTCGTTGCTTTTTTCCGCAGAGCCCATGAGGGTTACACGTGTACCGGTCAGAGGATTGTTGAGCCCCTTAGTATTATCAACCAACAGCGCAATATGTTCTTTAGCAAGTATATTCTGTGTATGTTCAGCGAGTTCTGAAATTAGTAGCAAGGGATCGCCGCTGCTGGCACATGCAATCATCACCAATGAAGCGTATGGGAACCCATCGTCTCTCATCGTGGTAGCCAAATATCCACGATCTTTTGACCTGATTAGTGTTCGGGCTTGAGTCCCTAATTGGTTGTCCGATATTGCCATGGGGTAGTCTCCAAATCATCAAATTGCTGTTACATTATTGTATTTACATTTATCGAATTCTTGGAGAATTGCTGTACAACAGGGTCTAAATAACCAATTTCGAATTATTTCGCCTAAATTTTGCCCTATTCCGACTATAATTTGTCAAATGCGTGGAATCTTACATCAATTAAGCGGTTAGTTATCCTACCGCTCAAACTTCAGACGGAGATTTAGTGTTGGTTCATACAATCGCTTTGGTGGATGACGACCGGAACATACTAACATCTATTTCCATGGCACTTGAGGCAGAGGGATTTTCGGTGCGGACCTTCGTCGATGGCGATACTGCATTGCGCGGCCTTTCCAACCGTCCGGTCGACCTGGCAATTCTGGATATTAAAATGCCTCGTATGGATGGTATGGAATTGTTGCAACAGCTTCGGCGGCAAAGTGACCTTCCGGTCATCTTCTTGACCTCGAAAGACGAGGAAGTGGATGAAATTATGGGGCTACGAATGGGTGCCGACGACTACGTCAAAAAGCCATTTTCGCAGCGTTTACTTTTGGAGCGCATCAACGTGTTGCTAAGGCGACGGGATCGAATAGCGCTGGGCGAGGACGACCGTGACGTCGAGCCGCCAGTCATTCGGGGTGAACTCAAACTGGATTCTTCCCGTCACCAATGCACTTGGCGCGGTGAACAGGTTAACTTAACGGTGACTGAATTTTTAATACTAAAGTCGCTTGCATTGCGGCCTGGTCACGTCAAAAGCCGCGATCAACTTATGGATGCGGCCTATGGCGAACATATTTATGTCGATGACCGGACCATTGATAGTCACATTAAGAGATTGCGTAAGAAATTCAAGATAGTTGATACTAATTTTGAACATGTAGAAACCCTCTATGGTATTGGGTACCGCTTTCGTGGAGAATAGTGGCAGAACTCACAGGTTCTGGCGGATCAGCCGCTGGGTAATATAGTTAAGCGCGAAGGCGCAGAATTGGCGTGGTGGAGAAAGAAAAATCCCTGCCCAAGGAAAGACAAAAAGCGGTTCGTTACCGCGTTAATCTTCCCGTCGTATCACCGCTCACGCGGCGTATTCTCATTGTAAACATATTAGCGTTAGCTATTCTTCTAGCAGGGTTTCTCTATTTAGGACGTTACGAGCAAAATTTAATTGATGCAAAATTCCAAGCGTTGACTACCGAGGCTGAAATAATCGCCGGTGCGTTAGGGCACGGGGCACATGGAACGGAACCAAGTGGCAGAATAATTCTACTCTCAAACGTTGCTAGTGATATGTTGCGTCGGCTGGTCCTGCCGACCCGCACTCGGGCACGTCTTTTCAATTCAGATAAAAGACTTCTAGCTGATAGCCGAATCCTCCTCGGGCCGGAAGGGGCGTCCGTACAGGTCATTATATTGCCTCCACCCGAAGACGCTGTTGGTATAGCCGGATTGTTTGTCAGCCTTTATGAAGGTGTCCTAGAAAGACTGCCTGGCCGCCGACATTTAACGCGATATGTAGAACATAAAAACCAACGAGCTGGCGATTATAGCGAAGTAACTAAGGCTCTGAGCGGTGATGCCGGCACGGCACTGAGATCAAAGGAAGGTGGCGGGTTGGTGATTAGTGTGGCGGTCCCGGTTCAGCGTTTCAAACAGGTGCTCGGCGCGGTCATGTTAACCACAAATGGAGCAGTCATCGATGACGCTGTTCGGACCGTTCGATTTGATATTGTTAAAATATTTGGCATAGCGCTGGCCATTACAATTCTACTGTCGTTGTATTTGGCCCGTTCTATTGTCCGGCCATTGTTTCGACTTGCTGAGGCGGCGGATCGAGTGCGTACTGTGCCGGGGCGGGACCTTGCCATTCCCGAGCTTGGAATCCGTAAAGATGAGATTGGCGCTCTAGCACGTAACTTGAACGCGATGACTGATGCGTTGGATCAGCGTCTAATAGCTATAGAGCGCTTTGCCGCCGACGTAGCCCATGAAATCAAAAACCCGTTGACGTCTTTGCGCAGTGCAGTGGAGACAGCAGCAAGGTTAGACGATCCCAAACAACAACGAAAATTGATGAACATCATAAAGGACGACGTGCAACGCCTTGATCGGCTAATAACGGATATATCAGACGCTTCGCGTCTTGATGCTGAGCTCTCTCGCGTTGAGCATAGACCATTCGATCTTGGTCGAGTGCTTAGCGCATTAGTGGAAGTACATAAGACTACCAGTGGTGGGGTTAATTTTAGTTTGGAATTCCAAAAAGTCGGGGATGGACCATTCGATATAATTGGCATGGAAGATCGGCTGGTCCAGGTATTTCAAAATTTATTAACGAATGCGTATTCCTTTAGTCCTGATGGAGGTCAGGTAACTGTGTTAATCAATCGCAAAAAAGATCAGGTGATAGCTATGGTCGAGGATGAGGGTTCAGGTATCCCAGAAAATAGTACCGCCCGTATATTTGAGCGGTTCTACAGCGAACGTCCTGAAGGCGAACAATTTGGAACCCATTCTGGTCTTGGGCTAAGTATTTCGCGACAAATCGTCGATGCACATGGTGGTGCCATACGCGCTGA
>CAYZMI010000044.1:15025-18681 GCA_964479475.1 uncultured Rhodospirillaceae bacterium
GACTTAGGGCAATTGGCTTGAAGGGCGGGTATAAAAGGCGATCCTCGGTATATATCCTGTGAAATACAATTTGATATGACCGATTCGACGATAACTTCGAAACGGGGACAATGCGAAAATTCTATCGGTGTGGGTGGGTCTGAACGTTTACTTCTCATCACCGGAATGTCGGGTGCTGGAAAAAGCACAACGCTCAAGGTGCTGGAGGATCTTGGGTACGAGGCCGTAGACAACTTACCTTTGTCATTGGTCGGAGATTTCGTTGGTGGGGACCCGGGTCAACACTTGGGCCCCCTCGCTATTGGTGTCGACATTCGTACACGTGATTTTAGCGTTGATTTATTCTTCAGTGGGCTCAACGCGCTGCACAACCTCGCCCAATTGAAAGTTAATCTGGTGTTTCTCGATTGTGATAATGAAATTTTGCGCCAGCGATATACTGAAACCAGGCGGCGCCATCCGATGGTTGGTAGGCTGATCCGTAAAACGGGTGTGGCGCCCGAAGGGTCCGTGACCGATGGCATCAAGCATGAGCGCTGGCTTATTGGTCCGTTGCGTGATCGTGCTGATCTTGTAATTGATACCTCTCACCTGACTTTGAACGAATTTCGCAGTGTTCTTAAGGGACACTTTGGAAACGATATAAATTCGACGTTTGCTGTGTCAGTAATTTCATTTTCGTATCGACGGGGTATTCCGCGCGAGGCAGATCTTGTCTTCGATGTTCGGTTCCTTTCAAACCCTCATTACGAAAAAGACTTACGTTCGCTTACAGGGCTTGATGAAGCCGTGGGCAACTACATAGCCTCCGATTCTGATTTTGCGACATTTTACGATTCTCTAGTTACTTTGCTTGAACCACTTTTTCCACGTTACAGGGCTGAGGGGAAAAGTTATTTGACCATCGCCGTTGGCTGTACTGGCGGCCAGCACCGGTCGGTTTACGTTGCGGAAAGGTTAAAAGCGTGGTTGATGACCCGTGGCGAATGCGTGAGCATAATGCATCGTGAAATATAGTGCTTCTCACATACCGACTTTGATGCCATGAACTGTAAGCGCCGGTATAAAGTTTTATAAAACGGGTAGTGGAATGATCGGGATAGTCCTTGTCACCCATGGTAGGCTTGCCGAAGAATTGGTTAATACACTCGAGCATATTGTTGGTCCTCAAGAGCAGGTGGAGATAGTGTGTATTCAACCGGATGACGATATGGAAAACCGGCGTCGTGATATTTTAAATGCAATCGCATCGGTCGAAGGGGATCCGGGTACAATCTTATTGACTGATATGTTTGGTGGAACTCCATCAAATCTTGCAATTTCAGTGATGAATGAGACCGGTGCAGAGGTCATCGCCGGCGTAAATCTACCCATGCTGGTCCAATTGGCCCAGATCCGGAATTCGTATACGCTTGTTGAGGCGGTTTCGGAAGCCCAGGAGGCAGGTAAGAAATACATTAATGTAGCGTCTCAATTGCTCGCCGATCGATCCGGCTAGCGCGTTCGCATTTAATTGATTGCTCACGTTTTCTAAGTGTCTCAAAAAGCGGTTCTTCGTCAAAAGACAACAATTTGTAATAACAGGGGTTTGCATGCGCGCGCAGCTGCGCGATTAGCTAAATTGGCAGAGACCTTCGACGCCACGCTGACTTTAAAGGCCAATGGCTTATCTGTTTCCGCGCATTCCATCATGGGATTGATGCTTCTAGCTGCTGCCGCTGGAACCGTCGTTGAAGTGGAAGCGGCTGGCGAAGGTGCTCAGGAAGGGTTAGATGCCTTAGTTGATTTAATCGAGGCTGGATTTGAAGAGGATGAGTAATTAGTTCATGGTTCACAATTTGCGTCTTCGCTTCCTACCATGCAGTTCACTGCTTTGACGCGTAGCAGAATTTTACTAACATGGCTGTTGCACTTGCAATTTTACGTGCGCGGCTGCTATACGGCCCACAATCAGCCATAAAAGTGTTTTCTCGATAAATTCCGCTCAATGATAGAACGGATTCACACCACCGTTTCAGGAGTATGAAATGAGTACCGCCCAAGACAACAAGGTAGCCGATATTGCCCTCGCTGAATGGGGACGCAAAGAAATCGCCATTGCCGAAACAGAGATGCCGGGTTTGATGGCTCTTCGCGAACAATTTGGTGCTACAAAACCGCTTTCTGGTGCTCGAATTGTGGGTTGTTTGCATATGACCATTCAGACGGCCGTATTAATCGAAACACTGATCGCCCTTGGGGCGACTGTCAGGTGGAGTTCTTGCAATATTTTTTCAACTCAAGATCAGGCAGCTGCGGCGGTTGCCGCGGCGGGTGTTCCTGTATTTGCGTGGAAGGGGGAGACTGAAGAAGAATTTTGGTGGTGTATCGACCAGACTCTCGAAGGGCCGGCCGGCTGGAAACCAAATTTAATATTGGATGATGGTGGTGATCTTACCGCCGTAATGCATGAAAAACGGCCAGATTTACTAAATGATGTATTGGGACTGTCAGAGGAAACCACTACCGGAGTTCATCGTCTTTATGAAATGGAGAAAGACGGCTCACTCGCTGTTCCCGCAATCAATGTTAATGATTCGGTAACCAAGTCTAAATTCGACAATTTGTACGGCTGCCGCGAAAGTCTGGTTGATGGCATTCGGCGTGCGACGGACGTTATGCTCGCCGGCAAGGTTGCGGTGGTTTGCGGATATGGCGATGTCGGTAAGGGTTCCGCGGAATCTCTAAAAGTAAGTGGCGCGCGAGTATTGGTGACCGAAATAGACCCGATCTGCGCATTGCAAGCCTCTATGCAGGGTTACGAAGTTACAACTATGGAAGAAGCGGCGGCGATGGGTGACATTTTCGTTACAACTACCGGTAACGTTGATGTGATCACATTGGATCATATGCGAGATATGAAAGATCGCGCCATCGTCTGCAATATTGGTCACTTTGACAGCGAAATTCAGATAGATCAGTTGCGCAATCTAAAGTGGCATAATGTGAAGCCACAAGTCGATGAGGTGGAATTTCCTGACGGGAAGAGACTTATCGTCTTGGCTGAGGGGAGATTGGTCAATCTTGGCTGTGCGACAGGCCATCCGAGTTTTGTGATGAGCGCGTCGTTTACCAACCAAACGCTCGCCCAGATTGAACTCTGGGAAAATTCCGTTAATTATCAAAATAAAGTATATGTACTGCCGAAGCATCTTGACGAAAAGGTCGCAAGACTGCACCTCGATAAGTTGGGTGCTAAGCTCACCAAGTTGACAAATGAGCAAGCTGATTACCTAAATATTCCGACACAAGGACCGTATAAACCCGATCACTATCGCTATTAACGTTGGTAGAGACAGTAAATTTTGGAATATGAGGACAAAGCTCGTTTGACGAATAAAGCAATACGTCCTTCAAAGTTCATTTGTATGTGTAATTAATTACACCTGAATTTTGAATTTGGGTGCTATTTAAACCTAGAATAAATATAATTAGATGGTGGTCGCTCCACTGGATATGATCTATCAAGCGATCGTAATTGGTTGCGGGATTTGCTCACTGCCGCTACAAGAAATTGATGGTTGCGCTACACGATCCCAATGGTCCGTTCCGAGTGGTGTTGGCCAATCCAACAGAAACGCAGACATTCGCGTCGCGATTAGCTTTGCACACATTAC
>CAYZMI010000045.1:0-11148 GCA_964479475.1 uncultured Rhodospirillaceae bacterium
AGGGTGGCTAAAATTAACACCACAGGCGTTCATTCCGTTATCTATAGCTGTGCAGATGGTACTTCTGGAACCCTGCCGGTGCATTAATAGAGATTTTGCTGATTTGGATTATGTGGATGACGAGTGGAAGGTGCGCTATCACGACACCTTGTCCAAGGGCGGCGCGCGGTACCGACCGTGGTCGAATACCATTCCAGACGCTCGAAGGAGAATTTACGTTCGTCGAATTAACTTGCGCAAAGCACAAAAGGGGAAAGACATGGAAGATAAAATACTTTGCGAAAAGAGGGGCGATGCAACTCATATAACAATTAACCGCGCCGATTGTGGAGGTTTGGTGAGTGATCCCATGGCGGCTGAACTTGCGGATTTGATTGACGATGCCACCAAAAATTCGAAATACATAGTCTTCTCCAGTGCTGGCGACGATTTTTGCCTCGGTAGAGATCCGGATGGAAGAGAGCCCGGTAAACCGTCCGATGCGCTGGATGCGCGTCGCCGCTCCGAGGTGGTATTCAATTTTTACGGCTCTTTCCGTCGCGCCAAGATTCCGGTGGTGTGTGCTGTACAAGGTCGGGCACTGGGCTTCGGTTGTGCTATTACATCAGTGTGCGACATAACTATTGCGGCGGCGAGCGCGCGTTTCGCGTTGCCTGAGATGGGGCACAATATCATGCCAACAATGGCGATGTCGTCATTGATTGATCGGGTTGGGCGCAAGGGCGCGCTATATCTTACTTACTCTACCGAAGAGATTGACGCCCAAACTGCACTCGCCTACGGATTGGCGAGCCGCGTGGTACCTGATGACATGCTAAATGCACAGCTTGAATTAGTGTGTGCCGCACTGGACAAGGCACCAATGGCTGCCGTCAAGTCGGTGAAAGAATATGCTACCAACGCAATCACCATGTCGGTTGAACAAGCATCTGATTTTGCTCGAAATATGCATTCCGCTGTGAACACATCGAGCAGTATGATGGGAAACTAGATAATGCACCGATGATTCTACGATCCCACTGTATCCACACCAATTTAGGCCACGGGCAAAAACTTCGGTTCGACTCGGTGTAATTTTTACTTTCTATTTTCGGCGACAACCGCTTGGGCGTTGGTTGTGCGCTCAACTCGCGGTAGACTGCCATCCGGATTAACGAGGGTATTGTAATGGCAACGACTTTTCGTAATAGCTCCCACTGGGGTGCATTTTTGGCAGAAGTTGAAAAGGGTCGCATCATTGGCGTTAAACCGTTCGAGGAAGATCCCGATCCGTCTCCAATGTTGGATGCTATACCGGCTTCAGTGCATGCGCGGTCGCGCGTCACCCGTCCTATGGTCCGCGAGGGCTGGTTGAAAAGCGGTGGTGGCGTTAATGGCGGTGCCGGCGAGGGAAGGGGCGCAGAACCATTCGTAGCCGTATCATGGGAAAGGGCCCTGGAATTGATTTCGGATGAGCTGTCCCGTGTAAAGGAGACCTATACCAATGAAGCCATATTCGGCGGATCCTATGGTTGGGCTAGCGCCGGAATTTTTCATTATGCGCGGACGCAGTTGCGACGCTTTTTATTTGCATTTGGTGGCTGTGTCGATCAAGCGGCTAATTATAGTTTTGGTACTGCTATTGCCTTTGTTCCGCATATCGTGGGAGATCTGAAATGTGTCACCGGGCCTATGACGACGTGGGCCGCTGTCGCCAAACACACCGAAATGCTAGTGTTGTTTGGTGGAATAAACCCAAAAAACACGCAAGTGGCGAGAGGCGGATGTGTAGCACATGCACGTCTACCATTCTTACGTGATGTAGCTGGTGCAGGAGTTGACGTGGTCAACATCAGTCCTTGCCGTGACGATGTCCCAGAATTTATGAACCCTCATTGGGTGCCGGTGGCACCCAATACTGATACAGCGCTTATGCTAGCGCTTTCGCATACTTTAATCGTCGAAGATTTACATGACACTCCATTTTTGAATAGCCATTGCAATGGCTTTGAGCAGGTGCACGCATATATAATTGGGAAGACAGACGGTCAACCCAAAGACGCCGATTGGGCTGCAAATATCACCGGTATTGATGCTGATACCATCCGGGACCTAGCACGACGCATGGCGTCAAAACGTACCCTGGTTTCCGCGGCGTGGTCATTGCAGAGGGCTGATCATGGAGAGCAGACGTATTGGGCGTTAATCCTGCTCGCTAGCGTGTTAGGCCAAATAGGTTTGCCCGGTGGCGGTTTCACTTTCGGATATGGGTCATCGGGGGGGCTTGGCGACGTAGACATGCTGTTTAATCCTCCCTCACTGAGCGGCGGTGCCAACCCGATAAACTTTGCTATTCCGTGTGCCCGAATTGCCGATGCGTTGTTGGAGCCGGGTAAAGTCATCGACTACAACGGTAAAAAAGTAACCTATCCAGATATCAAGATGATCTACTGGGCAGGTGGCAACCCGTTCCATCATCATCAGGACCTTAATCGCCTACTGATGGGTTGGCAGAAGCCGGAAACTATCATTGTGCATGAGCCGTGGTGGACCGCTACAGCGCGTCACGCAGACATCGTATTGCCCGCAACTACGACACTTGAGCGAGACGATATCGGGTCTAACGGTCGCGACCCATACCTCGTAGTCATGGAAAAGGCCATTGAACCGGTAGGCGAAGCTCGCAACGACTTTGACATTCTGCGCGATCTGTCGCGGCGTTTGGGAATTGAGGAAACCTTTACGGAAGGCCGTAATGCAGATGAATGGCTGCGTTTTTTATATGAAAGCTGTCGCCAGGGTGCCCAAACCAATCAGGTGGCAATGCCCGACTTCGATACGTTTTGGGATGAAGGTTGGTTTCAAATTCCTCCAAAAGATGCTGACTTTACTTTGTTCACCGAATTTCGCGCTGATCCTAAGGCCAATAAACTTCGGACACGATCAGGTAAGGTGGAACTTTATTCAGAACGTATCGCCAAAATGGGCTACGAAGATTGTCCACCACAGCCTACATGGTTAGAACCCGCAGAATGGCTAGGTGCCAAAACAGTGGAAAAATATCCTTTACACATGGTGTCGAGCCAACCCAAGACACGGTTGCATAGCCAATTGGACTATGGGCCGGTCAGTGGGGATGAAAAAATTGCGGGTCGGGAGCCAATCGCTATTAACCCTGCCGATGCAACCCTGCGAGACATTGAAGACGGAGACCTGGTGCGGGTTTTCAATGACCGCGGCGCTTGTTTGGCAGGTGCGTTGGTAACCGAAAACGTTAGGGCTGGAGTGGTTCGACTTTATACTGGCGCGTGGTATGACCCGATTGATGGAGGAAAACCGGGTTCACTCGATCGGCATGGTAATCCTAATGTTCTGACGCTTGACAAGGGGACATCTAGTCTGGGACAGGGACCGAGTGCTCAGACCGCTCTGGTTGATGTGGAAAAACACACTCGCCCGGCACCCGATGTTTCAGTATTTGTTCCGCCACAAGAGACGACACTTTGATCCGGTCTGTTTCCGACCTTACTGATGATACAAGTCCCGCCGCTTACAAACCGTTCTATAGCGTGATGTCGGAGGTTAGAGAGCTTAAATTTCATATCCACCACTCTGTGCCTTGGGTGAAATATATTAAGCTTGACGGGCGAGGGTTTAGCGGGTGAGCTTCGCCTGTTAAAAAAACAGGTTATTTTTGTTGGGATATAGGTATCTGTTGGCGATAGCCGGGGAGG
The DNA here is from genome assembly GCA_964479475.1 of uncultured Rhodospirillaceae bacterium. GTDB lineage: Bacteria > Pseudomonadota > Alphaproteobacteria > MPNO01 > UBA2964 > JAQBTY01. The sequence continues at coordinate 3,714 of CAYZMI010000045.1, forward strand.
TTGGTCGTGCTCTACATGTGTTACGGTATAGACGGCCCCGAGGGTGCTGAACGGCGTGTCGTAGCTCGCGATGAGCATTTCAAATATCTCGAAAAACATAAGAATATCTTAGTATTAGGTGGAGCGACTTTGGCTGACGAAGACGATGCTAGGACCGGTAGCCTGCTCCTTATTAATGTGCCAGACAGAGCTGCGGCCGACGCCTTTGCCGATGGCGAACCCCTGCGCAAAGCAGGGGTATTTAAATCCTATACGGTATCTCGTATGCGCCGTGGTCAGTGGAACCCGGCAGTTGCACCGAAAACTGCCGAGGGCGAATAATATTTTTATATAAAAGTTGTCGCCGGGAATGTACCGCCGAAAGAACCCCCTATAAATTTATAAATACTGTAATTATGTTGGTTTGGCTTATCAGCGTGCGCGACGCTAATGCTCTCGCTATACCGAATTTTGAGCCTCGCAAAATCTATTATCCAAGATAGGGGCAATCACTGCCGCCATCGCTCGCCCACTAAACACACTACCTTTGCTACTATGAGGCGTTTACGTAATTGGTTGCCGATTTCGGGGAAATTGCCCCTTGATATCGATATGTTAGCTAAATCTGTCTGTTTTTCTATGCTGGCATTCGCAATGATCGTACGCAGGCTGCTTGGTGCGGTAGAATATGATCTTCCGCGACGTGGATTGCCGGCGACGTGGACACCAAGAATGCGGCCTTCGGCATTAACCCAGGGTCCGCCGCTTATCCCGCCCAGATGCGCACCACGATCGGGCACCCGCCGGATATGAGCCCAAGCAACGATTGGTTCATTAGTACGGTAGCGCCCGCGCTGGTGCATTTTCATCCGCCCAATGACCCGTGCGTACACATCACCTGGTTTACCTTTCGGATAGCCGAACGAATACCCGTCCTGATTTGCATGCAACGGCTTTTTTAGCATTGGCAGCGCGGCGACGCCGCCGCGGGTCCATAGCACGCTGATGTCGGCGTTGGGGTGGTGTAATCGGCGGTGTACTCGTACAAATTTGCCCTTGGCATTGCGCAGTGCCACTAAATCACAGCCGTCGGCCACGTGTCGCGCAGTGATCCAGACACCATCGCTATTTACGGAAAAGGCAGTTCCACTTGATGTGGCTTGTTTGTCGCCCACTGGTACGATCACACCAGGATCTTCGCGCTGCGCCGGGGACAGCTGTCGGCCACGTGCGATAGGATTATCTGGTTGTGTCTGATGAGGTAAAGTCGGCGCAAACTGTCCTGGGTCGGGACGTCGTACCGAGCCACCTGGGTCTAATTCGTCCGTTTCCACCAGTTTGCCGATTATAGCTAGTAGAATCAGTGTCACTAGCGCAAATTTGTCCAACATACGCATGAGGGCAGACTTCGCCTCCGAACGGCCTTTAACCTGCGATGGCCGCCGAGTTGATCATTGCGACCGCTAGTTTTATGGCGGCGACCAGTGCTGCGGCCCCCATCTCGCCTGCTTCGATACGGCTTGGCAGACCTTTAAGCAAGGCATCTCCTATTCGGTAAGCAAGCAGTTGGATGATCAACGCCAGGACGCCCCACACAATTATATCCCAAACGCTGACGCTGCCCGCCATGCAAAAGGCAAGTGGCAGTGCAAGGCCTAGGATGGCACCTGAAAGTGATACCGCTGCTGCCGTATTGCCTGATCGTATCAGGTCTAGCTCGTGATAGGGCGTAATCAGCTGATAAAGCGTCACACCGCTAGCCAACATTACGAGCGTCACAGAGAAATGTAAAAGTAGGACTGGAAAACCGGTGATAAAACTTTGAAGTACAGGGTCCATAAATATTCGTCTCTGACTTTTTTGCGGTGACTGGTAGTTGGGAAGCCTATTGTCCGATGCGGAGAAGGTAAACAGACAGTGCGTCACTGTAGGGAAATAAAGTTTAGACGGATTTCTAAAAATTTAATTTGTATCGTTGTGATGAAATCCCACGCTATTCTTTAATGTTAATATTTTACGCTTTTGAATTTATTCGATTAGAAAGCCACCAGTCGAATTTGGATCATATAACATATTGGCCTACTCAGTGGGTTAGCGTAGCGTCAACCGTAATTCGCCACATTAGGCGGCGATCAATTGGCCATTTGTAATCGAATGTAGCGAGATGCTGCACGGCACAATTATCCCACATAAGAACATCACCGACCCGCCACTTATGGGTATAGCGGAATTTAGGTTGGTAGACGTGACGTGCCAAACGCTCAATTAGGTCTAATGCTTCCTCTTCTCCCATGCCCGGAATTCCAACACATTCGCCAGAAGTTAGATAAAGGCATTTACGCGCTGTTTTTGGGTGAATTCTAACAACTGGATGGAGCACTTGCTCTTGGTTATTGCGGCGCCGGGCCAATTCTGTTTCCGGCTTTGGCTCCTTCTGGGCCTTCTTTTTCGCACGTCTGCCAGCTAGGTCGTGTATAGCGTACAATTTATCAATCATTAGTTTTTCGTAATCAGGCAGTGCGTCATATGCTGCGGCTGCACTAGCAAAATAGGTGTCGCCCTTTGCGATGCCATTTTCAAACGGCACTTCCTTGGCATGAAGACAAGACATTCTGGGCGGTCGTTCGGAATACGACATGTCGGTGTGCCAGACAGATCCAGCGTCGTCATGACCAATAAGGCGCCCATTTTCCCATATGTTGGAGACGAAAAAAATATTGGGGTAGTTGGGGTGAGAAAAATCGCTAAGTGGCACACCTTCGATTTGCCCAAATCGAGCCATGAAAGTAAGAAATTGCCCTTCATCCATATTTTGGTCGCGGATGCAGATCACCGAATGCTTATTGAAGGCTTCTTCTATGTACGAAAAGGTGCTGTCATCCATCGGTGCCGACAAATCGGCGCCTGTGATCTCGGCGCCCAGGGCACCACCACTGGGGACTATATTTAAATCGGTAATATTATTAGTCATATCTTTCCCCGGCCGATGTACCAGAATACTTTAGCGGTGACTATCAATCCATAATTACTGCAAGTTGTAGAATCGTTTGGCGTTGTGATAGAGCACTTTGCCTTTGACTTCATCAGAGTAATCGTTGCTTGCGAGAAATTCCGGCACGTCTGCGGTGAGATCATCTTCCGTGGGTTCATGCGGGAAATCGGACGCATACATGATGCGGTCCGAGCCGTAAAAATCTACCACATGTTTCATCGATTTTTCGCCCATTTCGCATGTCACCCAGATGCTTTCTGTATCGCGAATAATTTCCGATGGCTTTTTATTGAGCTTGTTGCGCACCGACGCCCCAAACACCGAATCAAATTCATAATCAAGCCGATCCATCATGAATGGGATCCATGAACAACCGCCTTCGAGAAAGGCGAATTTTAATTTTGGGAATTCCTCAAACACGCCCGAGAACATCATATCGGTAAGCTGAATCATCAGCGGGAATGGATGTTCGAGTGTGTGAACTTTGACGAAAGGCGACATCAGGTCGAGCCCAAAGCTTTTGCTAACTCCGCCGTGGAAGGTCATGCAAATACCTTGGCGCTCCGCTTCCTCGTAAATGGGCCAAAAACAATCATTGCCAAAATGTTTTCCATTGCCGGTTACCGTAGGTAGCAGCATGGCAGGGAAATTTTTACGCTCCGTGGCGCAACGGGAAATTTCCTTTTTTGCCGCGTCTATGTCGTTGAACGGTACAAGACCGACGCCATAGAGCCGGTCGTCTTTTTGAGTGTATTCTGCTTCTAGCCAGTTGTTGTATGCAATGCATGTAGCAGTCTGGAAATCGATATTTTGCATCAGCCCAAAAGCCAACGCCGAAGTGGGGTAAAGAACGCTGCCTTCGGCACCGATAGTTTCGAGCATATCGCCCCATATTTTAGCATCTGTATGCCAATACTTTCGGCCCTCATCGCCTTGACGGACTATGGTTGAGCGCGACCAACCGTCCAGGCTTGGGAAAATGGTCATCCCAGCCTGACGACGGCTGCCGACAAAGTCACCTTCGTAAAACTGTTCAATGCCGTCTTCGCTTTCGAGAATATGGCCATCACCATCAAATACCGGAACTGCGTGTTGCATGATTGGTTCCTCCGCAAAAGTTAAGAAAGCATACCGCGCCTCAGGGATTTTTGTCACGGGAGGCGAGTTTATTGTTGGCCGATCGTTTGTATGGATGAGTTATACCAACTCAAATTGAGCGCTGTTTCTAGCGAAGGCTTTACTGTGCAGACGGTGTGGGCCCGATAAAAAATTAGTGTTTCAACTATCATTCTCGGCAGCTGAGAGGAAACGATCGGTGATGGGGCGAAATACGCGTAATACTGGGTCGGCGTTAGCGGCAAATTTCTCTCCGGTCGCCCGGTCCACGACAGCAAACCCTCGCCGTTCGGCTGAGTGATCGAGTCCGACGATTTTTAGCCAGGCGAAGTCGAGAGAAGGTATCTCCCCCTCCTTTGGGTCATCGAGTACAATTAAACATTCGTTCGACGTTACTTCGGGTGCCACCCCCATGCCTGAAAATAGATTGCGCTTCCAATTAGTTACAAAATTATCCCATCCATCAAATGTACCCCCACCAATGCTGGCATAAGATCGCTGTTCAAGAACCAACTCGTCGCGTACGGAATGGACAGCGAGATATGGCGCCGTCGTTTGCATAGTTGCGCGAAAGCGTTGTGTTGCCCGAAATCCGTCTAGCGAAAGGAGGTTTTCAAGTTTCTGACCGCTATAATAAGCGTTCCATTCGCCCTCGCGGGAAGGTTCGGTAAATGCGCATTCTACCGTGTAAATCATGTGCCATTCTCCTTTCCAACCTTATGGTGCATTTGTGTTGGCGTAAAGCTGGCGAGGTGCATCAATTGCTTGCCTATTTACGCGGCTGCGCTGGCCAAATAAGCTTATAAAAAAATATAGGAGAACCAGGATGACCATCGCTCCTTCAAAAATCCCTAGTACTCAAAATATCAAGGCTAAAATCGTATATACTGCGCGCGAAAGCGACCGTCCGGTGGACGAAACATTCGGTTCAAATGCAACGCCGTCACGGCGCGAAGGTACCACTGACGAGCAAATAATGCCTATCCGAAACGGCCGCCCGTTGCGGAGCCGGTTTTTATTAGAGGAACATGGTTTCGAATTTATCGATCATAAAACGGAAATGGTAGATTTTTACGACGGTGACGAGCTGCGTAGAGTTTATTACCCGGAGGTGGAAAATATCATTACGGAGCGTACTGGTGCTTCTCGCGTAGTCATCTTTGATCACACACTCCGTGCTGCTGATGAGAATCTACGTGAAAAGACAGCAGCGCGACAGACTGTCAAGCTTGCCCATAACGATTACACCGAATGGTCTGGACCACAGAGGGTACGGGATATCCTGCCCGATGAAGCAGAGACCCTATTGGATAAACGCTTCGCTATTGTACAGGTATGGCGCGCTATTCGCGATCCTATCGAAGCCGACCCCTTAGCTATCGCCGAGGCTAGCACGCTGTCATCGGACGATTTAATCGCCGCTGAGCGGCGCTATCCCAACAGGGTGGGTGAGACTTATCGCATTGCCCATAACCCAGCCCATCATTGGTTCTATTTTCCGGAAATGCATAGAGATGAGGCATTAGTCTTTAAGGTGTTCGATAGTAAAGACGATGGTAATGCACGCTTTACCGCACATACTTCCTTTGTTGACCCCACTAGTCCAGCGGGAGCAAAGCCCCGTGAAAGCATTGAGATGCGAAGCTTTGCTTTTTTTGAGGACTGAGGGAGGGATAGCCAAAAAAATGAAAATTCCATCAGGCGATATAGTTCATGACACGGTCATTGGCGCGGGTAAATCGTGGAGCCGGGTAATCGAGAAAAACCAAATGCTTAGAATTGTTGATCTGGAGGGCAAGCAAGCAGTGGATTTTCTATGCTACAACGCACACAATTATGACGACCGGTACGCCGCCGCCGACACAATGAAAATAAACAAGTCCGGGATTTTTCTCACCACCGGCACGGTTCTTTACAGCATAGGCTTAACCCATTTATTTACTATCGCCTCCGACACCTGCGGCAGGCATGACACTATCGGCGGATGCTGTAGCGCGGAGATTAATACATACCGTTACGGCGTCGGATATCAGCCTAACTGCCGCGATAATTTTTTGCATGAACTGTCTAAGTATGGCATGGGCCCGAAGGATATAGCAGCCAATATTAATTTCTTTATGTTTGTGCCGGTGGGCAAAGACGGGGATATGGATATGGGGCCAGGGCTTTCGAAGTCGGGGGACTATATTGATCTTCATGCAGATACTGATGCGTTGGCGGTAATCTCAAACTGCCCGCAGATTAATAATCCGGTCAACAATTACAACCCGACACCAATTCGATTGATTATTTGGAATCCGGTTTAGAATAATTGAACTTAAATCCCGTTGTAGAGTAACTCGAATTGTCAACACCACAAGGCAATAAGGGTTTAAATAAATTAAGATCCTGTGCTGCCGAACTAAATAAAAGAAACTATTTGAGATGAGGGTGGGCTAATCTCACGGTTTACCAAGCCGTTATAGCACCATAATCTTTGCCCATGAGCCGAAATCAAGCCATCGCTACAGCGCAATCCTATTTCGACGACGGATCGTTTGAAGCCGATCTTGCGCGCCGGGTAGCAATTCCTAGTACTAGTCAAGATCCAGATTACGCTGATGCGCTAATAACGTATCTAGATGGGGAAATGACCACTTCTCTTGAAGCGCTCGGATTTGCCTGTGCAATTGTTGAAAACCCCGTGGCTGACGCCGGCCCATTTCTGATTGCGGAGCGTATTGAAAGTTCTGAGGCCTTAACTCTATTCACCTATGGTCATGGCGATACGGTGCGTGGGCAAGATGACTCTTGGCGAGAAGATCTGTCTCCTTGGCAAGTCGTTAGAGAAGGCAACCGGATTTACGGCCGTGGCACCGCTGATAATAAAGGCCAGCACAGCGTCAATCTTGGTGCACTGGCAGCGGTTCTAGAGACCCGGGGATCGCTCGGCTTCAACGTTCGCATGTTAATCGAAACCGGGGAGGAAAGGGGCTCTCCGGGGCTCCGAGAAATTTGTGGTCAAGAAAAGGATGGCCGGCTAAAAGCCGATTTGTTCATTGCTTCAGACGGACCACGCCTTTCCCCTGATCGAGCAACTATTTTCCTGGGCGCACGTGGAGTCGAGTCATTCGACATCTCGGTGTCGTTGCGCGAAGGCGCTCACCATTCAGGTAATTGGGGAGGACTTCTTGCCAACCCAGGCATAATCCTTGCCCACGCACTTGCTTCTATCACAGATTCGCGCGGGAGTATTCGTATTCCGGAGTGGCGCCCGCCGCTCCCCGAATCTGTCCGTAACACCCTGAAAGAAATAGAAATTGATTACCCAGAACATGGCCCGGTAATTGATCCAGAATGGGGCGAACC
>CAYZMI010000045.1:11248-16393 GCA_964479475.1 uncultured Rhodospirillaceae bacterium
GCTAACCTGCTATATCCCAAGGACCGATGGCGCGCCGAGTTCAACGCCACAGGGGTGGCTTTTGACGATATTGACTTCGTGTTCTGTACGCATTTGCACGTGGACCATGTGGGTTGGAATACCAAGCTCGAGAATGGCCGCTGGGTGCCTACGTTTCCAAATGCCAAATATATATTTGGTCGTAGGGAATTCGAATTTTGGCAGGCTTGGATTAAGGAACATGGTCCGCCGTCATCGGGCCCATCTTTTGAAGACAGCGTGCTCCCTATCGTCGAAGCGAACCAGGCCGTGTTGGTAGAAGATGATTTCAAGATGAACGATTATATTCATTTAAGTCCCGCTCCAGGCCACACACCTGGCCAGTGTTGTGCAAACTTGTCTTCTGCTGGCGCTAAAGCAATCTTTGCCGGCGATGCACTTCACCACCCGCTACAGGTTTTCGAACCCGATTGGAGTACGGTAAAATGCGAGGATCGGGCATTAGCTATCCTCAGTCGGCGGAACATTTTAGAGACCTGTGCGGACACAGATACACTGTTAATACCAGCGCATTTTCCAGGTCATACTGCGGGACACGTAATTACCAAAGGTGATAAATTTTCTTTCCGTTATTTGTGAGCAATTTTAGCCTGTCTGCGGGATAATCAGCCAATAGCCCTTAGGAACAAGATTCGTTGCCTTAATTTTAGCCGGCATGCAATCAATTCGGAAGTACCGGTAAACGTTGACTTTTTAAATGTGCGTTGGTGGCCCTAAGCGACTATCACGCCGCACTGTGGCGGGCATCCCGAACTAGCTCTACGATGCGCATGGGCTCTATTGGGCAGCGGTCTAAGGTAATGCCGAATGGGGTTAGTGCGTTCTCCACAGCGGATACGATTACAGCTGGGACTGGTACGGTACCTCCTTCCCCAACTCCCTTGATGCCGAGTGGGTTTTTGGAGCACATGGTTTGGTCGTAATGCAACTCGACAGAAGGTACGCTGGTGGAATTGGGTAGCAAATACTGATCTAGCGAGGTAGTGAGCGGTTGACCAGTAGTGTCGTGATGGACGCGTTCCAGCAATGCGTTACCCATGCCGTGAACGATGCCGCCTTGCATCTGGCCATCGACGATCAATGGATTGATCAACGTGCCACTGTCTTGTACCGCTACGTACCTAAGAATGGTTACGCCACCAGTATCGATATCTACTTCTACTTCTGCACCCTGCGCGCCGCTGCAATAGGCCAGCCCGTTTGGTATGAAATTATGTGACGACTCCAATCCGGGTTCGATTCCTCCCGGTAGTGCGAAACCTGGTGTGCCAGCCACAGCGTGGGCCAACTTGCCCAGTGGTACCGACATTTCGGGTACTCCCTTGATCCGGACGACACCTTCAGCTAGCTCCAGGTCTTCTTCCGCAGCTTCCAATATATGGGCGCCGATTTTTAGCGCTTTGTCGCGTAACTCGTTGGCGGCCACATAGACTGAGGTGCCGGCTGTGACCGCCTGACGGCTGGCAAAAGTGCCCATACCAATTGACACGGCGCCCGTATCACCGCCAGTGACTGCCACCGCCTCAGCCTCTACACCCAACGCTTCTGCGCAAATTTGGGCTAGTGACATGCGAATTCCTTGACCTTGTTCCGAGGCACCCGTGGCGATTGTAATTTGGCCCGAAGGGGCAACCCGCACAACTGCGGATTCGAATGGCCCGCGTCCGGTCCCTTTAGTGTAATTGCCAACGCCGAGACCGACATAACGCCCGTTAGCAAGAGCGGCTTTTTTGCGTTCGGGAAATCCCGCGTAATTTAACAGGTCCAACAGCCGGTCATGCCCGGCTACAAAATCGCCGCTGTCGAGAACTATATTGGCACCATCGCGGCTCTTAAGCGGAGAGTTATATGGCATTTCATTGGTACTAATTAGATTACGACGGCGGACCTCCGCACGGTCAAGGTCGAGTTCGCGGGCAATGCGATCGAGCAACCGGTCCATGGCAAAATTACCTTGCGGGTAGCCGGCGCCACGTACGGCAGAGGCTGAAATCTTATTTGTCATTACTACGGTCCATTCGAACCGGTAATTAGGCAGCCGGTAGGGCCCCGAAATGTTGGTGGCGGCGTTATATGGTAAATTTACTGCGACTTGGGAGAAAGCGCCTTGGTCGTGGACCATTTTTCCGCGCACTCCAAGCAGTTTTGCTTGGTCGTCCACAGCCACTTCGATCTCCCAAAATTGGTCTCGTTCGTGTGCGGTGGCAAGGCAGTATTCACGCCGGTCCTCTATCCATTTTACCGGACGTTCGAGCAACCGAGAAACCAGAGCAATCACGGTATCCTCTGGATACATAAGAAATTTTGGGCCGAATCCGCCACCTACGGCTGGGGTCACAACGCGTACCTGTGGATCATCGAGCCCTAAGAGCCCGGCGATCACCACTTGGACACGGTGTGGAACTTGAGTCGATGACCAAACCGTAATGACGTCGTCCAATTCATCGTAATTAGCCAGTACGCCGCGGCATTCAATGGAATGGGCAGCACCTTTATGTTGCCAAAGCTCTTCGCGGAAGATATGTGCAGCTTCAGAAAAGGCGGTATTACAGTCGCCGTACTCTACGGTTCGGTTGAGTGAAACGTTAGAATCGAGCAACGAGTGTACACGTGGTGCGTCGGGTGCTATCGCAGTCCGACAATCAGATACTGACGGTAAGATTTTGAATTCTACCTGCACCAAACCGGCAGCGTCCTCCGCCTGATGGCGTGTTTTAGCAATTACAATCGCAATGGCCTCGCCCACATGGCTCACCTCGTTATCTGCCAATACACCAGGTGAGGTGGTTGGTGACTGGTCGGGATCAGGCTCGCCGATTGGTAGCCGTGTTGCGGTCAGGTGGGGCCTGAGATCGTCAAGGGTATAGATCGCGAGAACACCTGGCGATGAGATGGCGGCATCTACCGTAATACTGAGGATTTGCGCGTGTGGGTGTGGACTGCGCACAAAGGCTGCATGTGTTGTGCCGGGGAGCTGAATGTCATCGACGAACTTCGCTCCACCGGTCAGCAAATTTGCATCTTCGGTTCTTGTAATACGCTGCCCGAATACGCGCCCGGGCATGCCGGTGTCTGGTTCGCTCGCCAAGATCTATTCTCTCATGCCGCATCATCGAGGCTGAACAGCTCCGCCGCATTGATTCCAAGAATTTTATCGCGATCGGCCTTGGTCAGACTGTCCATGGCGTTTATGTCCGAAATGGTATGGGGCCACGTAGCAATAGGGTCGGCGTGATCAAAGTCGGATCCAATGACGATTTTGTGATCGTCACCCCATTGTTTTGCAATTTCCGGTAAGTATGGCTCGTAGGACGTTGCCGCAATATAAAATCGATCAAAATATTCACTCGGTTTGCGCTCGAGTTTGATGCCGAATTCTTCGCTGTATTTGGCGTAGGAGCGGTGTTGCACTTCCATATCGAGTTGGGTTTGGAGAAAGGGAACCCACCCACAGCCACCTTCGAAGAATGCAAATTTCAGTTTCGGAAATCGGTCTACTGCGCCGGAGAAAATTAGCCGCGTAATTGCGTGCATATAGGTCATCGGAAAGCCGATCTGGGTTGAGAGAAAGCGGATTGGCTTAAACCGGTCTCCTCCAATAAGCCATGGGTGGGCGTATTGATCCTCAAAGGCGCGCGCTGCGGGGTGGACCAAGATCGGAATGTCGTACTGTTCCGCGATCTCATAAAGTGGCCACATGGGTTCTTCGTCCAGGTCACAATCGGCGTAGCCGCCCGTCAGCTTTACAGCACGAATATTTAGTTGTTCAGCGCATCGTCTCAGCTCGTTTACTGCTCCCTGCATGTCCGGCAGATAAAGCCAGCATACCGGCAGAAACCGGTCTTCACCGCCCAGCGCTTCGGCGGCGTAGTCGTTGAATGCACATTGCATTTGGTTACCCAAATTGTCATCTAGTTCATAGAGAAACGGTCGATTATCAGGGATCATCACCTGCATATCGAACCCCTCATCGTCCATTTCCTTTTTGCGCTTGTCTAGCTCCCAACGGCTGGTGGAAAACCGATGAATCAGTTTGCCATCGCGATAAAACGCAACCCAATCATCATCCTCGTGCTCCACGTATCCCTTGTCGGGATGGTTGACACTATCCAGAAACTCGATAGGCCAGTAATGAGTATCGCAATCGATTGTTTTCATGATCTTGTCTTTTCTCCGTGACTGTGCGTCGGATACGTATTTCTTATTACATCATGTCACTAGACTTGAAAGGCGTGACGACAATACTTCCTCAGCCTCTGTCACAAGGCCGCGTACTATTTCACCGGCCGGCAATACTTCTTCGATCAAACCTGCATCCTGGCCCATGGACAAGGGTGCTTCTTCGATATCTCCTTCGATTCGTGCTTGACGCAAATTGGTTAATGCTTCTGCCTGGTGGCGCCGTAATTCTAGTTCTCGGCCGGCCCATCGCCGGATGAAGCGATTACGCTTCGCTCGGGACATACCGCCCGGCCACACGGTAGCTTGGGCAATGTCGGGGATTTCGGTCAGGACAGTGTCGTGGCCATCACTGTCAACAATTGCTTGTTTAAAATTCTCATGCAACGGGGATTCTTCGCTTGCCAAAAATCGCGTACCCAATAGTACACCCTCCGCGCCTAGTGCTAGTGCAGCTGCAAGACCGCGGCCGTCTGCGATACCACCGGCGGCTAACACAGGCACCGGCGCCACTTTGTCGACCACCATTGGCACCAATGGCAGGGTGGCGATTTGATGTACATGCCCCCCGCCGTCATAGCCTTGTGCAATGATCACGTCGGCACCAGATTCCGCGCCGCGCACCGCGTCTTCAACGCAACCTACCATATAGGTCACTTTGGCGCCGATATCGTGCGCCCGGTTGAAATAGTGTTTCAGGTCATCCTCTGGCCTGGACCATGCAAAAGCGACGACCGGTGGAGAGAGATCAAGTGCCGTCTGAAAACTTTCCTCGATGAAATCGAAGAGTAGAAAATTGAGCGCAAAGGGTTTGTCGGTGCCATTACGTATCTCAGCGGTGGCATCAATAATTTGTCTGCTGGTCAGGCGATGGCATCCCATAGCACCCAGACCACCGGCGGCGGAAACAGCACTCACAAGGTTGGG
>CAYZMI010000045.1:16493-18652 GCA_964479475.1 uncultured Rhodospirillaceae bacterium
TCACGTGCCTTTTCGTAAACGTGGTGACAGATGGCCACGTCTTGCGACACCATGCCGATGGTGTGGATAAGAATGCGTTCATCGTCGGTTTCGCGGCCTGAGACGCGCCCGGTAACGACGTCACAGATCTCGCCGTGAAGCTGTTCACGCGAGAACTGCCCGGCGTCGAGCATTGTGTTGAACTCCTTGCCCGCCATATTGCAATCCCAGTCATCGATTACAACCTTGTCGAACGATGCCCAGCCCGCCGGGTCCATCTCGCGTCGCGCGAGCGAGATATACGTGGCGCCCGGCTTCACCCAGTGTTCGCGAGCAATGATGTCTGTAGAAGTGGTGCCACCAATGCCGATATCGGCCGAACGCACCACCTCTTCGATAGTGTCAACTGGTTCCACGAGAATATTCATTTCGTCAGAGTATTTTTTGGCAAACGCTTCGCGGGTTTCAGGTCGGCGGGATGTGCATACGATCTTTTCGAAATCGTACATAGTGCGCAGACAGGCTAAACAGTTGACACCCATAGTACCTATACCGACAAGACCCAGAACCTTTGGGTCTTTGGGTCCTAGCCACTTAAGTGGAAGAACTGCGGCTGCGGTGCTGCGGATAGCATAAGTCCAATGTTCCTCGATGATGGACTTGGCATGGCCAGTCATCGGATCGGTCAGCAGTATATATCGTGCGCATTCTAACTGACCTACCGTATTGCGCACCCCATCGTCATAGTAATTGTACATGCGCACGCCGGTAGTTGGGATGTCTTTGAGCATCACGCCTTTGACGTGCCAGTGGTTATGGTAAGGCTCGTCTACATCGAGTTTCCAAGAGGATGGCAAAGACCATTGTATGCTTCCCGCCGCATGCATTTTATATACGTCTTCACAGACCTGCATGGCGTCCTCGACGCTCAATAATTCGAGTGTTTCTTTGTATGGAATAAATCGAACACCTTCTAACGCCATTCTTAGTCTCCCAGAAATTTCTATAGAAGCTTAGCCTGCTGAACAGTGCTATGCTACTAGCGTTTGCCCGCATTCGATCATCGATGCTTAAAAGGGAGATAACGAACGGTCTTGAGGGTTAGAGACCAAATAACCGCTAATATAAGGGGACTTTCAAGGTCCTTTCCTTGCTGGCGCGAAGGGCCGGTGATATGACTTTAGACAAAGTAATCAGCAAAACAGGGGGTCGGGCGTGGCAAAATTGACAGTGAGTTTGGCGTGCTGCAACTATGATCGCACTCGCGCGTTGTTTGATGGCACCGTCAAGGTCGATGGGTGCGAGTTAGTTAGTAGTGCTATGTCGCCTGAAGAGGCCTTCCATCGTGCATTTAAATACCAGGAGTTCGACATAACCGAGCTTTCTATGTCCAGCTACATGAATGTGCAATCGCGCGACGGCAGTCCGTATATTGGCATCCCGGCATTTGTGTCGCGTTTATTCCGTCATTCGTCCATCTATATCCGCACCGATCGTGGAATAGACAAGCCAGAGGACTTAGCGGGCAAGACAATCGGTGTGCCGGAGTACCAAATGACCGCTGCGTTATGGGTTCGAGGAATTCTGGACGATGAGTATGGTGTTAAGGCGTCCTCTATCCATTGGCGTAACGGTGGGCTGGAGGAAGGCGGACGAGAAGAGCGGGCGCCGCTCCATCTACCCGATGAGATTGATCTGCAGAGCATCCCTAAGGACGAGACACTGGCTGACCAACTCGATGATGGCAAACTGGATGCGGTAATATCTGCCCGTGCACCATCAAGTTATCACAGCAATGTCAATATTGATCGGCTATTTCCTGATTATAGGGCGGCCGAGGAGGCATATTTTTCGAAGACCAGCATGTTTCCAATTATGCATATGATAGGCATCCGTCGGTCCATCGTCGAACAGCACCCTTGGCTGCCAGTCAACGTATACGTGGCGTTCCTCAAGGCTAAAAAGCATTGCTATGAAGAGATGGAACAAGTCGGCCATCTTGCTCATACAATGCCTTGGCCGGTCTATGAGTTAGAGCAGGTTCGTAAACTCATGGGCGATGATCATTGGAAATATGGTGCTTTGGAGAACGAAAAGGAAATTTCGGCGATGACCCGCTACTCGTTCGAGCAGGGTATTTCAGCGCGAAAACTAGAATCCGAAGATCTTTTCGCTGAAGC
>CAYZMI010000046.1:0-1647 GCA_964479475.1 uncultured Rhodospirillaceae bacterium
ACTCGGCATGGGCAAGGTCCGATGTGCGGCAGACACGGCATTCATGTCAAATATTTGGCCGTTAGCGGTTTTACGCTTATGAAATTTTCGCCCGTACCAAGATGCCACACCGGTTTCACGATAATTGTAGTCAACAGCCGGATAATACCAGGTGCCCTCTATTTGATAGGGTTTGCCAACCTTATAGCTACCTGTAGAGGGTGTTGGTTTACCTACAATCTTCTTTGCTGTGTGAATAACGAGACGAGTTTCTGCACAGGAAGTTAACAAAAAAGCGGAACCCATTACTAAAAATAAATTATATTGAAAATGCTGCATTGCAAATTATTTATGGCATTTTTCCAATACGATCCGATAAAATCCCCACTGTTACAGCGTACAGGTGAGCGCAGTTGTACGACATGATTGAGGCATAATTACGATAGACGAGATAAGTTTTTTTTCCATTGGTGCCGTCCGGAATTACTAAGGCGGCATAGAGGTCGTTTGATGGCAGGTCCGAATTGTCGATACGGCGTACGCCTAACTCTTGCCATTCCGTTAGGGGTTTTCGCTCGGACGTTTTTGCACGGCATCCGGGTGCAGCACGGCGAGAAAATTTTCCAAGAATTTTTATAAGGTGGCTGGGAACGGCGACCTCCCTTCCCCAGGTTATTCCCGGTCGCCAGCCATGTTCTGCCAAATAGTTTGCAATGGATGCTAAAACGTCTCCCGTGTTTTTCCAGATATCACGACGGCCGTCACCATCAAAATCCTGTGCGTAGGCAAGGTAACTTGAGGGCATAAACTGCGGCTGTCCCATAGCACCTGCCCAGGATCCCAGCAAATTATTCTGTTCGATATAACCCCGGTCCAGCATTTGCAAAACAGAAATTAGTTGTTTTCGAAAATATTTGGATCGGCGTCGATCATAAGCGAGCGTTGCGATCGAAGGAATTAGAGGGACATTCGCTTTAACTGCGCCAAACCGGGTCTCAATTCCCCAGATGGCCAAAATAAATCGTGATTGAACCCCATATTTCTTCGAGATTCGCTTTAGTAGCTCATGATGTTGTTGGGCCTTCCTTTTGCCCCGCTGTACATTTTTTGGAGTGACAACTCGCTTTTTATAGATTGACAGGGTCAATTTGAATTCCGACTGATTTCGATCTCGTTTTATGATACGAGCGATGGGTTGTACGCCTGTGAGAGCACTCTTTATAATATTTTCTGATATTCCTATCTGGCGGGCTTCCGATTTGACACCCTCGAGCCAAACCGAAAATTCTCGGTTTTGGGCATGTACTGGCATACTCCAAATAGCACTCGTGACTGACCATATACAGATTAGACCACTAGCAAGACTGGCAGCAGGACGGTGGTAAGGCAATTTCATGGTCCTGTCCTAATCAATCCCGTTAGGCACGGATTATTTGTGCCATAGGATTTCGATTCGAACAATCAATCGTATAGCCAGATTACGTCTTAATATGTGGGTTCTGGGAAAACATCATCCGATCTGTCTAAACACCAGTATACAAATAAAGCCGCCCACTCACGTAATGCCTGCCCAAAGCGCAGGATACCTTGCGTAAAGTCAAAATCAATTCGTGATTGCATGGGTCCAAAGGTTGAATAATCCACGGGAAAAGGAATGGCCTTCCAGCC
>CAYZMI010000046.1:1747-16220 GCA_964479475.1 uncultured Rhodospirillaceae bacterium
TTTGTTGCGAATTGATTGATAGTACCACCCAGTACTATAATCCCATCGATAGGGCCTTGGAGATTATTTTGTACCGGAAACCGATTCTCCAATCTTTCAGTCATCAACAATCCAATTGGGAATACCGTCAGCACAAGAATAAATATCATTGTACCTGTAATCATCCATCGTCCGACCTGCATCCACCGCGTCCACAACAGAATAACACTGGCAAGCAAGAGAAATCCGAGCCAAATGCCAGGTTGTAGAACAAAGTTGACGATCTTAGACAACAAAAACATCTGCCTGTGATAATCCCGCCGCACGGAGATCACAATGGTTTAGGTGCGACTTCATTGTTATCGCTAGTTGATGCCTAATTAACGGCCTATCTAATTAACGCCCTATATGGTCAGAGGTATGACAGGACAAATCGACACTGATCCACGCTCCGATATCAAGAAAAACATTGGGTTTGAATGGCATACCCTGAAGACGCTCGCCCATTATCTATGGCCCACCGGACAACCGGAAATGAAAATGCGGGTTGTGTTGGCATTGATTTGTCTGGCATTGGCCAAGATCGCTACGGTCAATATGCCAGTATTGCTAAAGCTGGTTGTCGATGCGCTGGATGGTGCAGCGGGGATGGCAGTAGCCTTGCCCGTTGGCCTTATAATTGCTTACGGGGTCGTACGTGTGCTGTCGATAGCTTTTGCTGAATTACGGGATGCAATATTTGCCAAGGTGGGCCAGCGCGCGATACGAACAGTTGCATTACAGACATTTCGTCATCTTCATAATCTTGCTCTTCGGTATCATTTGGATCGCCAAACAGGGGGTCTGTCACGGGCCATTGAACGTGGCACAAAGGGTATAGATTTTCTGCTCAACTTCATGTTGTTCAACATTCTTCCCACCATGCTCGAAATTCTAATGGTGTGCGGTATCTTATGGACCTTTTTTAATTTCTGGTACGCGCTAGTAACTTTCGTCACCGTGGGTACGTATATCGTCTTTACTTTCATCGCTACGGAATGGCGTCTCAAGTTTCGACGAGAGATGAACGAGACCGATACGCAAGCAAATACTCGAGCGATCGACAGTTTGCTCAACTATGAGACGGTTAAATATTTTGGCAACGAGGAGCATGAAGCAAGACGTTACGACCGTTCCATGGAGCGTTACGAACGGGCAGCGGTGTTGAGCAAAAGCACTCTATCGTTTGTTAATATCGGGCAGTCCCTGATCATCGGTATAGGGCTTACGGCGATGCTGATTATGACAGGATCGGGAGTTGTGGATGGTCGGTTCACTATAGGAGATTTTACTATGGTAACCATGTATCTGATTCAGCTTTTTCTCCCATTAAACTTTTTGGGATTCGTTTATCGAGAGATCAAACAATCTTTGATCGACATGGAAGCCATGTTCAATCTTCTCGAAGAGCAAAAGGAAATTGATGATCTGTCCGATGCGCCAAATTTGAAGATCCCAAAGGGTGAAGTAGTATTTGATAATGTCACATTTGGTTACGATACGAGGCGCCAAATACTGAAAGACGTTTCATTTTCCATCCCTGCCGGAAATTCTGTCGCCATCGTTGGTTCGAGCGGTGCTGGTAAATCTACCATCGCTCGTCTCTTATTTCGATTTTACGATGTTAAGGGTGGTGAAATCAGAATTGATGGACAGGATATCCGCCAAGTCAAACAGCAAAGCGTCCGCGCAGCCATCGGCGTCGTCCCCCAGGATACTGTGCTTTTTAATGATACTATATTTTACAACATCGCATATGGCCGACCCGACGTAACGCCACTTGAAGTAGAGGAAGCGGCTCGGCTTGCCTCTGTACATGAATTTATTGTTCGTATGCCAGACGGTTATAAGACCATTGTTGGGGAACGCGGCTTGAAACTTTCGGGTGGAGAAAAACAGCGAGTTGCTATTGCGCGGACCATTTTGAAGCGTCCAAGTATTTTAATATTTGACGAAGCTACTTCTGCTTTGGACACTAGGACGGAGCGGGAAATTCAGGCATCCCTTAAAGAAGTTTCTGCCAATCGGACAACACTGGTCATTGCACACCGGTTATCGACAGTCGTGGACGCGGACGAGATTATCGTACTCGACAATGGTATCATCGCCGAACGTGGGCGCCACGACGATTTGTTAAATTTAGAGGGACTTTATGCGGCCATGTGGTGGCGTCAGCAAGAAGCCGGCTTGGGGAATGGAGAAGAAACAACCGGGATCAACGAAATTATTGCGCGGAAGCCGGCTTAAGTCCTTGTCTTTTGGCTAGCTAAATTTTGCTGTTTAGACCCCTATCATTTCACACATACTGCTAAATAGCGGGTGATCCGCTTCGCTGAAGCACATACTCCCGGTAAAATGATGACGTCCCATAAGTTCGATAAACTCGCCGTGGTTACCGGCTGCGCGCCACGCGTTTAGGAATTCCTCGGGTTGGCGATGAAATTCTTGCGTATCATTTTCGGCACACCCGATAATGAGGGGAATGTTGCAATCATTTTTTATATGAAAGATTGAACTGTTCTCGCGCCATTCATTTTCCGATAAATTGAGATAATTGTTGCGATAGCTCAGATAGACTGCCTCCAAATCGTACATGCCACTAATTGCAGTTGCACCCTTAACGAGGTCTTTGGGTAGTCCGTATTGACTTTCCCAATCGGTGACCAACACCATACCGGTCATGTGTCCCCCCGAAGAATGTCCAGCGATAAATATTCGATCACGATCAAAGCCATACTTGTCTGCATTATTATAAATCCAAGCGGTAGCATCCCTGTTTTGGCGCACCTGATTACTTAAAGTACCTTGTGGAACCTTAGTGAATTCTGTCGTAACCCAGGCAACGCCACGGGGGACAAATTCAGCGGCTGGGGCGCTATAGCCGTTTTTGCTGCCGCGGGTCCATGCACCACCGTGATAAAAAACTACTACGGGTGCCTTGTCCCCCCCCGGTGTTGGAAAAATATCGACCACCTCGTCTTCGTGATCACCATAGGGAACATTCAGCAATCCCTCGACTCTCTCCCGTGCTATCCGGCTCGCCTCACCCCTCTCTGCTTGAAAAATTCCTGTATCGGGGAACCGCTTACTATGGTCGTATTGCCAGTCGAGCTGTTCTTGTGTGTAGTCAAGGAAGATTTTTTCATCTGTTAGTGCGGTGTCTTGTGGCACGGTGGCCTCCGTTCTCGGGCGTATATTTAATTAAAGATAGAGTGTGAACTGGCAAAACCAAAGGGGCAATAGATATAGAAAGCTGGACCTCACATTCTCTTCATTTGAAGTTGGCTCTTGAGAGTAATTGAGATTGAGAATTTTTTGTCCAAAACGACATTTGCGCTGATTCCTTCTAATTAACAATTGGTCGCCGGACTAACTATTAGAAACACATGCAGGTAGTATAAAAAACAAACTATTTTCAATAGCTAGAAAAGCGGCTCATCCACCTATATTCTGCCTATCAGTCAAATTTTTGAGAGATGTCCAATGAGCCTCACGGGAAAAGCTTGTGTACCCTGCCAAGGTGGAATTCCACCATTAACACCAGAGCAAGCAGGGAATTTATTGCCCCAAGTGCCAGGTTGGAGCTTGAGTGAGGATAGTGATCGGCTCAACCGAAAATTTGAATTCGACGATTTCGTCACAGCGCTAGAGTTCGTAAATAAAGTTGGAGAGCTGGCCGAACAGGAAGGACACCATCCGGATATTAGTTTGGGTTGGGGATATACTGACATCATAATATTCACGCACAAAATCCAAGGCCTTCATGAAAACGATTTTATTCTGGCAGCAAAGGTCAACGAGCTAAGCTAAAAAATTATAAATTGGGGATAAAAATGCGTATAGTCGTTAACGGTCAGCAGGCATTTGGTAAGGCAGTGCTGGATGCGCTATTAGAGCGCGGCGAAGAAGTTGTAGCCGTATATTGCCCGGCCGATAGGGATGGGCGTGTTGATCCACTCACACAAGCGGCACGGGATACTGATCTACCAGTATATCAACCAAAAAGTTTTAAGACTGATGACGCAGTAGAAGAGCTAAAGCAGTTAAAACCGGATCTGGGCGTGATGGCCTTTGTCACGAAATTTTGTCCCTCCACATTTCTGAGTGTACCAACTCATGGGACTATCCAGTACCACCCGTCACTCTTGCCACTACATCGCGGTCCCAGTTCCATCAATTGGCCAATAATAATGGGACGTACTGAAACTGGTCTTTCAATATTTTGGCCTGATGACGGACTGGATGAAGGTCCGATACTTCTGCAAAAAACAGTTTCAATTGAGCCGGATGATACTTTGGGAACGGTCTATTTTGATAAGCTTTTTCCGCTAGGCGTTGAAGCTATGCTGGAAGCGGTTGATCTTGTTCGAGAAGGAAGAGCGCCCAAAATCGGACAGGACCATTCAAAAAAAACATATGAATCATGGTGTAAGAAAGAAGATGTCGAAATCGATTGGTCCAAACCAGTTGCGGACATTTACAATATGATCCGTGGTGCTAATCCCTCACCTGGTGCTTGGACAACCCACGAGGGTAATGTTTTGCAGGTCTTCGATGCGGCCTCTTCTGATGCAATTACAGGATCGCCTGGAGAAATTATTAATATTTCAAGTGATGGTATTTCTGTGTCGGCAGTAGGTGGGAGTATAATCATGAAGCGGGTGAGGTATGAAAGCCGCGATAAAATTTCGGCAGCGGATTTTGTTGCCCGGACCGCTTTGCAGCTTGGTGCAAAGTTTGGCGGACCCTAACTGGAGATATTGTTGTGAAACCCGATTATCCGGGTAAAGGATCGGTCGGATATGCCTTCCCTACTCCGATATTACGCCGGCAGTTTACCGACACCAAAGAAACCAATGCCGCGTTGTATGCGTTAGCGATCGAACGCGAAAAAATTTCCCCCAATGCTGGACGTAGCAATGTTGGGGGATGGCATTCGGCAGAAGACGTCTTCGAGTGGCAAGACCCTGCTATAGCGGCATTTCGGGGTTACGTAGCCGAAGGTATAAGCGAAATTTCACAGTTTTCCCTCGATGGAGAACTTGATGCACCGGTGGATATAGATATGGACGGCGGTGCGTGGATTAATTTATGTCGAGATGGCGGATATAATAAAATTCATAACCATCCAGATTGTCATTGGTCTGGTGTTTATTACGTATCATTGGGGACACTGGCCTCCGATGCCCCAGCAGGATCTGGGCAGATTGAATTTCTTGACCCCCGAATGGGCGCGATGGACGTGAAACTAGATGGTAGTAATGCCTTTCCTAAGCTGGTTTTGGATCCTAAGCCTGGCCTAATGGTGATATTTCCGAGCTGGCTCTATCATTATGTAAATCCTTTTCACGGGGTAGGTGAGCGAATTTCGATAGCGTTTAATATAAACCTTAAAATCAAAGCCTAACGGTCCCAGGCAACAAAAAGGTGCGGGGATGATAGAAAAACCAATCGGGCAACCAATTCTACGAACAGAAGATATTCGCTTATTAACAGGTAAGGGTGAATATAGTGACGACGTGAATTTGGATGGGCAAGCCTATGCAGCCATAGTTAGGTCCCCTCATGCGCATGCGAATATTAAAAACATCGATTGCGCAAATGCATTAGCGGTACCTGGCGTCATCACTGTACTCACCGGAAAAGACTGGTTGAAAGACGGGCTGTCTCCCATTCCCCACAGCCCTATTCCATCCGGTGGCGATGGCCTTGGTATGAACAAGGAGCTGTGGTCCCAAGTTTTTATTGGTCTCAACTATCCGTTGGCCTCTGAGAGAGCACGCTTTTCTGGCGAACCTGTTGCAATGGTTATTGCAACATCTGCAGTTCTTGCGCGTGAAGTGGTGGAACTGGTCGAAGTACAATATGAGCCACTTCCTGCCGTTGCAGTAACAGAGGAAGCACTAAAGGAAGGCGCGCCCAAAGTTTGGGATGAAATAGATAGTAATGTGTGTTTGGACACTACATTTGGTGATTGCGCGGCTACTAATGAGGCATTTGAAACAGCCCACCACATAACACGTATGAGTTTTCGTATCGCACGAAATACAGGAGTACCAATGGAACCGCGTGCTGGGGTTGGCTCATTTGATGCGAAGACGGGTCAATATTTATTGATTGCCGGCGGCGGCGGTGCGGTGAGGTACAAAACAGAATTAATTAAAATATTTGGCGTACCAAATGAAAAAATTAGGGTCGTCACTAATGATGTAGGTGGAAATTTTGGCACAAGAAACCGTCTCTTTCCTGAGTACCCCTTGGTTATGTGGGCGGCACGACGTGTCGGTCGACCAGTAAAGAACACTATAGATAGAACCGAATGCTTTCTTACGGATTTCCAAGGAAGGGATTTACTTACCCGTCTCGAATTAGCCTTGGATGCGGATGGAAAATTTCTCGCCATGCGAGCCGATAATATTTCAAATATCGGCGCTTATACGTTGTCGTTTACACCGCTCTCCAAAGGTGCCGAAATTGTTACTGGCGGATACGCCATTCCCTATGCCTGTGTCCGCGCCAGGGGAGTGTTTAGTCATACGGTGCCAACGAACCCATATCGAAGTGCCGGGCGGCCAGAAGTTCTTTATGCATTGGAAAGGCTTGTCGATACTGCGGCAGATCAAATTGGTTTGGACAGACTTGAAATTCGTCGACGTAATCTTGTGCCTAAGGAAGCCATGCCCTTCGATAACCCATTAGGTATGACATTTGATAGTGGTGAGTACCATCACGCCCTCGAACGTGCGGTTAAAATAGCCGACTGTCCGGGTTTCGATAAACGTAAAGCAGAATCGGAAAATCGCGGTCTCAAACGAGGTTTAGGAATTTCGAGCTACATCGAAAGCTCGTCCGGTGCCCCACGTGAACGAGCCGAAATTGTAGTCACCGGTAATGAAACGGTAGAGGTAGTCATTGGTACTCAGTCGAGTGGGCAGGGACATGAAACAAGCTTTTGCCAGGTTGCGGCAGAATGGCTAGGTGTTCCATTCGACACGGTTAATTTGCGACAAGGTGATACGTCATTTGTATCGGTCGGTGGCGGTTCTCATTCCGGCCGATCGATGCGAATGGCAGGTACGGTGATCGTCATGGCCAGCGATATCTTGATCGATAAAGGAAAACGTCTTGCAGCCCACGTATTGGAAGCTGCGGAGACGGATATCGAATTTGCGAATGGTAATTTCTCTATCAAAGGAACGGACCGCTCTATTGGTATTTTTGAGCTTGCAAGTGAAGTGGAAAATGAAACTTATTTGCCCCACTATTTGCAAGGTGGGCTTTCCGCAGAAGCGGAGAATGTTATGCGTACTCCAGCATTCCCCTATGGCACTCACATTTGTGAAGTAGAAATCGATCCTGAAACAGGACAAGTAAGCCTCGAAAGGTATGCTTGTGTTGACGATGTTGGGAGGGTCATTAATCCGATTATCGTTGATGGCCAGATACATGGTGGTATCGTGCAAGGAGCAGGCCAAGCACTATACGAGGATTTTGTTTTTGATTCTGAAAATGGTCAACCACTGACGGCAACATTAATGGATTACTGTTTGCCGCGAGCTGACGATATGCCAAATTTTGTGACTGAGTGTCACGAAGTTCTTTCCCCAATGAACCCACTTGGGATCCGCTCAGGGGGAGAAGCCGGGACGACACCCGCACCGGGAGTGATCCTTAATGCTGTAGTCGATGCATTAAAAGATTATGGCATTGACGACGTAGAAATGCCGGCAACCTCTTTTAGAATTTGGCAGTCCATTCAGTCGGCAAATCAAGCTTAATTTTCCTCTTTACAAAAAGTTTAGGTCAACTTTCTATTTGACGTGCATTATGCGAACAACTTTTCTCATCGTCTCGACGCTTCACGTTGCTTGTGTTACGAGATAGTGGAAAAATTCTGCCAAATAAGCAAAGGATGGCAAAGGCGAAGTCATGACAGCAGAAACCAAAATTCATAGCATTCAGGGTGTAGACGTCGAAGTTGCGAGAAAGGGAAGCGGCCCGCAATTACTCTTATTACACGGTGGAGGTGGGCCAATTATAGAGCAACCCTTTACAGACGAGTTGGCAAAAACTTTTGAAATAATTGCACCCACCCATCCTGGTTTTGCTGGCAGAAAAGTTCCCGATCATTTCGATGGCATGGACGATTTGGTTTATCTCTACCTTGATCTCCTGGATGCTCTGAATATAGAAAACGCGGTTCTTATGGGCATGTCTATGGGTGGGTGGCTCGCCGCTGAACTGTCCGTGTTACCAACCCGACGTTTTTCTAAATTAATACTTGTCGATTCTGTTGGCGTAAAAATTGGGGGGCCAACCGACCGCGATATTGTGGATGTATTCGGCATCCCGCCACAGGAAGCGACAAACCTAATGTGGCATGATTCCGCGAAGGCGCGGCAGACTAAGGGGTTGAGTGATGAACAAATTCAGGCCATCGCTGGAAATCGTATTGCTCTAGGTCTCTATACTTGGGAGCCTTATATGCATAATCCGAAATTGCGGTATCGGTTACATCGGGTGGGCATACCAACCCTTTTGATTTGGGGCTCTAGCGATGGATTAGTGAAACCCGATTACGGAAAAGCCTTTGCCGATCTTATACCGGGTGCCGAATTTGCGGAAATTGCTGAGGCCGGGCATTCGCCCCATGTGGAACAACCGGAGGCCTTCGTCTCGCAGGTTTTGGCTTTTACAGACTAAGGGTAACAAAAAATGAGAACTTATTGGTTTACCGAGGATGCTTATCCTTATCTGCCTCCCCAAGACGAAATGGAATCTATCCGGGTCAATTTACCCAATATCAATTGCGATCCTGAAAAGGCTAACGAGCTTTATAATTGGTACCTTGATCTCTGGTGTATGGCCGAGGAAAAAGGCCTCGATATTATGAACAATGAACATCACCAGACGGCGACCTGCATGGTACCGGCGGCGCCGCTTATGCTTGCAATTTTGGCCCGCGAAACCAAAACCGCTAGATTGCTTATACTTGGTAATCCTATTTCTAATAGGCGTAATCCTGTTCGCGTCGCTGAAGAAATGGCGATGATAGATGTTATTTCTAAAGGCCGACTGGAGTGTGGTTTTGTGCGTGGTGTCCCATATGAAGCTGCGCCCGCTAACCGAACACCTCTCCGTGGAAGTCAGCGTCTATGGGAAGCACATGATATGATTATGAAGGCTTGGACAACCCATGACGGACCATTCAATTATGAAGGTCGTTGGTTTCATAGTCGCCAAATCAATATTTGGCCCCGCCCCTACCAGCAGCCACACCCGCCTGTATGGGTGACGATGGGCGGTCGACCCAGCACCACGCCTGTGGCTCAGCACAAACATGTTGGTGCAGTGTTTCTAGCGGGATACCCGCGCATACGTGAAATCTTCGACGGCTATCGTGAGGATTATCTCAAAATTCACGGAGAGCATGCCCCATTCGATCGTTTGGGGTATCTAGGGTTGGTATATGTTGGCGACAACGAAGCCAAGGCCCGCGAGGGGGCTGAAAAACTCCTCTGGTACATGCAGGCCAACAAAGTACCGGGGTATTGGTCCAATCCACCTGGATATCACCCGCCACAAATTTCCGCCCAAATTATGCAAGGTACGCGGGGTGGCTCCGGTGTTCCACTCACGGCTACGCTCGACGACCAAATTGCGCGTGGCAACGTGTTCGCAGGAACGCCGGACCAGGTCTTTGAGCAAATCAAGAATTTTTGGGAATATAGCGGCGGATTTGGCAACATGCTGATGATGGGTCAGGCTGGTTTTGTTACCCACGAAGAAACCGTACGCTCTATGACACTCTATGCAGAGGAAGTTTTTCCACGTTTAAAAGAGCTCGAAGCGTCAACCACTCCGGAAGAAGCGTGGGAGAAATCAAAAGCCCTGCCATTGCGTGAAAATATTCCGCTGGAAGGGTTTGCCCTAGAATTCGTACGTTGATAAACCAGCGCTGTATTACATAACTTCGTATAACAGTTAAGAAGACGGGTTCCGCAGCACCCAATCAAAGTCTTTGTCATGAGTTAACGTTGCTTCCACAAGGTGGACATATCTTCATCGTCTAATTTAAGTTCTGCCGCGGCTACATTTTCGTGTAAATGTTTTGACGAACTAGTACCTGGAATTGGCAACATTATCGGGGACAAATTAATTAGAGCGGCAAGTGCTATTTGGGCTGGAAGCACTGCATACTTTTTTCCCAAATTGCACAAAGTCGGATCGGTCCAGGAAATACTGCCGTCGCCAAGCGGCATCCAAGGTAGGAATGGGATAGAATTTTTTGTGCAGTAATTAAGTATTTCAACGTTCCAGCTATGTTGTACATTAAATGCGTTTTGAACCGAAACTACTTCGGTTTCGCGTAGTGCCGTCTCTAGTTGGGTGAGGTCAACGTTTGAAATTCCAATATGCCGAATTTTGCCATCATTTTTCATGTCCACTAACGCTCCGATGGAATCGGCATAGGATACCCGGCTGTCTCCGCAATGGAGTTGATATAAGTCGATAGTTTCAAG
The DNA here is from genome assembly GCA_964479475.1 of uncultured Rhodospirillaceae bacterium. GTDB lineage: Bacteria > Pseudomonadota > Alphaproteobacteria > MPNO01 > UBA2964 > JAQBTY01. The sequence goes on from CAYZMI010000046.1 coordinate 12,289, forward strand.
CTGGAGACGCTTAAGACTTCCCTCCAACGCTTTTCGTAAATGTTCCGGCCGTGCATCAGGTCGCCACGCGCCTCGCTGTTGATGGCGGTAGCCTCCCTTTGTTGCAATTATGAGGCCGTCATATGGATAGAGTGCGTCATGCAAGGCCTCCTCTGCTGACCCGTTGCCATATGAATCCGCAGTATCAAAGAATTTTATTCCTAGTTCAGCTGCTTCCCGTAAGAGATCGATCGCATTATCGCGTGGAGGACCAAATCCCCGCTGCTGCGTTATATAAAGTGTGCCAAACCCGATGCGGGGGATCTCTTTTCCTGAGATACAGATTTTATCTGGCATTAGTTATTTGTTCGTCAAACGAGAAGTGGTTTGTTGACAAAATATTTGGCCCGTTTGCCCTGTATGATGCGGGAAATATCTTCAGCGTTAGTCCTGGCAATAGCTTCAAGGCATTCGTGGGTTGATCCCGCGATATGTGGTGTCACAATTAAATTAGGTGCAGTAAATATAAAGCTGTCGGGATCCGGTGGTTCGCCATTAAGGACATCAAGTGCTGCACCACCTAGCCGTTTATTTTTTAGCGCTCGCGTTAAAGCCAGTTCGTCTATAAGTGCTCCACGTGCGGTATTAATTAGATAAGCACCCTTTTTCATTTTACTAATTGTAGATCGATTGATCAGGTGATGTGTCGCGGGGATATGTGGTGCATGTAAAGAAACGATATCTGATGCCGCTAAAAGTGTTTCAAGTTTCAACGGGCGGGCGCCACCGGCCCGGATGTCGCCAATAGTAAGGCCAGGATCATTGGCACAAACGGTCATTCCAAACACCTTGGCGATGCCAGCGACACGCTTACCTACTTGTCCGAAGCCCACTAAGCCAAGCGTCTTACCTTTAAGTTCATTGCCAGTGTGTCGTGCCTCTCCCCAAACCCTATCACGTCTAATGCGTTCCGCACCGGCGCTAAATTTACGTGAAATATCTATCATCAGACCGATTGCGAGCTCTGCTACCGAGTTGGCATTTGCGCCCGGCGCATTGGTGACCAGCACCCCGGAATGCGTGCATGCTTCGACGTCCACCTGATCGACACCGGCGCCGTGAACCGCAATCACGCGAAGGTTGGGAAGTCGCTCTAAAAGCGTAGGGGTTATATAACCCGGACGCAGTAAAATACCGATCGCGCCGATCAGTAATTTTACAAACTTTGTTTCCTCAGGTTGGCTCAGAGGTCTAAAAGGTAAAGGTACAATTTTGATAGACGCAATGCCCTTTAAAACTTGCCGGACCGGTTTCATGGCAACCGGAAAATCATCAGTCGCGGTAACAACTACCACCCGTTTACTATTTGATGCCATGAAATGTCATTTTGTTTGAACTAGTGTTTACCCGATAAAATTAACGACTTCGCCGACACCTTTTAATTTGGGAAAGAAAAATCAAAGTTTAATTTCACCGAGATAGAGGCTTTCACCGAGTTCAAATTCGATGGATTTGGAACCATATTGTTTAGATGATATTTCGACGGTATATCGGCCGCTATTTTCTTCTAGGCGATCGAATTTAAAATCCCCGTAATTATCCGTCACCAATTCAGCGAGTTTGCTACCATCTTTAGATAGTGTTACGGCTGCCCCTTCGACGCAATCGACTATTCCATTGGCGTCCGCTGAAACACTTCCACCAACAAAGGCTGTTGAATAACGCCAAAGGTTTTTGTACCAGATGCGTGGCTTGGTGCCATACTCCGGGTTCAATACTTCATATCCTTCTTCGTCAGCCATTTTAGCCATTGCATCATCATCAAGCTTTATCGCTTTCATGGCACCCGTCGGGCAGGATTGATCGCCGCGGGTTTTATTCCAGCCGGCATCTAAGAGATGTGCGTCGAATGGCCAGGCTTGTGCAGTTTCACGTTCTTCATTCCACCAAATGTGACCATATGGACAGGCGTTGACGAGATCTTTACGCCCTTTAGCCTTGTCGGGGTCGATGAGGACAATCCCATCATCCCGTTTAGAAATAACATCGGGTGCCGCCTTGATGCAGGGTGCAATGTCGCAATGGTTACACATGGTCGGCATGTAGGCGATATCGATAAAAGGAGCTTGTCCTCGTTCCTTCTGTTTAATGTCTATCCATTTGTGACCGTGCTTGGGCATGGGGGCAGTGTAACCTGGCCATTCGTTATCTACGTACTCGTCCATAGTTGCCAGGGTACAGAGATTACAATTGGTGCATTCTGCGACATCTATAATCAAATTCCATTTGGACATAGTTGCCCCCTACTCTGCCGGCACTGGTATGGGAGCCGGCGGTTTCTCGGCATGTGGAACCGCTTGAACTGTGTCACGAAAGGCCGCTGAAATATAATCGGGGTTGTTGTCCCACACTTCAATTTGAACCAGCGCGTTAGCACCGGCCAGAGAGTGGGTCGATTTGGTTTGGGTTTTTTCTGGGGTCAACAAATTTAGGCAACCGCCCCGATCGACTGATCTGCCAGGATCGCCCATGGGGTCATAAACCGCTGAAGATTCATAGCCGTGACATACTCCACGCGGTAGTCGGAAGGTAGGCAGCGCTGCGCAAATTACCGCCCCACGTTCGTTGTAGACCTTAACTAGTTGATGTTTTTTGATATTTCTCTCGGTCGCATCTTCCGGGTTAAGGCGAATAATCCAATAATAGTACCCGTTAACCAATACACGGTGGTCTTCAATATTTTGAAGAAAACTGTCTTTGCCATCGCCCTGAGTGTGAAAACTATATTTTGAATGGGGCGTCAACATCTGTAATGGGAACTTTTCGTACTGTTCACCGGAATGAGGACCCTCGTAGGCAGGTTCATATTTAACGATGGGCGGTCTCTCGGGATCACTAAAGCGTTTTAGGCTGTTGCATTCGAACTCGAGCTTACCCGATTGGGTTTGTAAACCTTTTAGGTATTCGTCTGTGTAATCAGACGGTAGTGGTTGTGGTTCCGGAACATCTTTTTTACGATTTTCCCAGAACCAACGGAATGAGACTGGTGCACGGAATTCCTCTCGTTCCGTGGGTACGACGAAGTAGCCCTTCTTGAGAAACTTTTTCCATGAGATTTGAGTAGGCAAATCAGAGGCATCAAACTGCCGTTTGACCCAATCAATTTCATTAATTCCTTCTGAAAAATAATTAGAGAGGCCAAGCTTTTTGCATATCTCGTTAAATATCCAATAGTCGGACTTCGATTCACCCTGTGGTTCTACTGCTGGTGCCTGAAATACGATTACACGATGATTGAGTTGTTGTTGTCCATGATGTCCGTATCCGCCGAGCCCTGCCCATTCGGAAATATCCGGCCTTTCAAAATTGGTGCAGGCGGGCAGAATAACATCGGCAAACTTTGCTTCACCTTCATTCCAGATCGATTGGTTGACCACAAATTCTAAGTTTGCGGACTGATACATTTTGACCCAGCGGTTGGTGTTGTTCATGGTCCCCAGTACTGACCCGCCGTATTTGTAGAGCATACGAACGGGTGAATGCCCCGGCGCTGGATATATTAACTTGCCGAACTGGTGCTCGATGGATTTTCCAACCCATGGGTTTCCTTCCGCCTTACCGTCGATTATCGCTTCTGGCATCTTAATCCGAGGGATCTTCTGAAATGATGAATTCAGAGTCGGGAGTTGCGGCATACGTTGATAAAGCTCTACCGGCATCGATGTGTTTTCGAGGTCGCCGGACATTCCACCGTCGGCGTAGCCAGGAAAATAGAAGTTGAAATCCAGCGGGCAACCCCACTGCAAGTTACCCATGTTAACACCGGGTTTCCCTAGCCCCTGCATGGCTACTAGACACACCATGACGCGGGCCCATTGTATGCCGGTTTGATTTCGACAGGCGCCGCCGTGCCCATTTCCCCAACCCCCCGGTGCGAGATAGACGCGTTTTTT
>CAYZMI010000046.1:16320-18073 GCA_964479475.1 uncultured Rhodospirillaceae bacterium
AGGCGCCGCCGTGCCCATTTCCCCAACCCCCCGGTGCGAGATAGACGCGTTTTTTACCCCATTCCCTGGCCAAGGCCCTTACATCTCTGGCAGGAACGCCTGTTTCTAATTCTTGCCATTCGGGGGTCTTTGGAATGCTATCTTCTTCGCCCACCAAGTAAGCTTTCCATGTGTCAAAGCCTTCTGTGTGTGTGGCGACATAATCTTTGTCGTACAGATCCTCTTTGATCCAAACATACGCAATGGCCATTGCCATGGCGACAGATGTCGTAGGTTTGGGTGCAAACCATTTGCCGGGTAAAAATTGTGCCGATGAATTATAAAATGGATCTACGTGGACGACCTTTATGCCGAGATCAGGGTTTTTGAGCCATTGCCGGCGTACGGTGCCTTCTTGAGCGCCATATGAGCCACTGGTAGTTTCAGGATCAGCAGACCAAAATACAACCATGTCGCAGTGCTGCAAACAATCTTCCACCGTGCCGTAAGTTTCTGACTGGCCAACACGTAATGAATAACCCCAATGATGGACCGCACCCCAGTACCATCCCTCCCAGCTATCTGGATTGTGGTGTACATGCGTTGTACCAACCGCATTGCGGAAACGGTAGAGTGCGCTCAGGTAGTAGCCGATGTTCCCCCAAGTGTGATGGGAACCGTGGCTGTTGGCGATTGATCCAGGGCCGTGTACCCGCTTTTGGCGTTTAATTTCATTGGCAACAATCTCGGTTGCTTCGTTCCAGGAGATACGTTCATAACCAGAAATTCCCCGGTTCTGTGGATTGCGCTCACCGTTGGGATCGAAATCAACGCGCTTCATCGGATAAAGTAGTCGATCGGGAGAATAGACGATAGACTTCGCGTTTTGCCCATGCGGCGCTAGCGTAGTTTTTCGTGGGGGCGTCAAATCTATGCCCCTTGCCTTGATAGTCCACGGTTGAGGGTCATCTTCCCCGAATTCTATAGGCGTCATACGGATTATTTTGCTGTCCTTAACGTCCACATAAACCGGACCACCGTTGGTCATATTGCAGGTACGCTTGGTGCCGTCCGGTAGGAGCTTTCCCCAACTCCAGCCGATGCTTTGGGTCATCATGGTGGTTTGGGCAAACCAGTTAGCTAGCCCGTCATCTCCCTCCATTTTAAGTTTGAATCCCTTGAGCGCATTGATCTGTTCTAGCCAGTTAATAGGTGGCATCAAAAGTTTGGTGGCAAGTTGTGCAGTCTTAAAAGACATGCATATGTCGGGCTCAGAATGGATCCCGCTTTTTGAGGACACTTCGCCGTCTTGAAAAGTATAGTGGCGGCCGATGGAGCCATCCCAAGTTTGAATTTGGGCGACAAGATTTTTTTCTTTAAGTCGTGCGCGAAATATTGGATACCGCCAAGCCGTGAATTTCAAAAGGACAAAAAGTCCTAAAAGAATTAGTGACAGTTTCATGACTTCCTCTTGCCCGTCGGTGAATGTACTTGGTGATTGTAGGATAGCAGCGTTATTGCGTATCGAAAACTAGTCTGCTTCATAACCAGCCAACTATTATTTGGCGTCATCTGCTCTGCTTTCCCACCACGCTAGTAGGCAGTCTGAGAACTGGGGACTAGTGATACCGTCAACCATCAACTTAGCCTTCAACTGGGCGATCAAAACTAATTTTGGCAAAGATGTTTGTTCGAGCTTATCTTGTATCGTCCACTCACAGGGGTCAAAATTACCGTAGCGCGTGTAAGTTGCCCCCCCTGAGAGCGCGCCTAG
>CAYZMI010000047.1:0-1333 GCA_964479475.1 uncultured Rhodospirillaceae bacterium
GCACGAATTCTCGATGCGGGTAAAGGTGCAGCTATATTCGAACGGGCCGGTGTTTTAGTCGCGAATGGGTGTTTCTCAAACAAAATAGTGGACATGTCATAGGTGGTTGTGCCCGCCTGAAGAGGCTGCGAAGACGGTAAAAATACAACGAACGCCGAGGCCACAATTATGCGGAATAACTTAACCACACTTTTCATCCTTAAACCCATTATCCATTGCAATTGATTAACACGGAATATACCCCTTGATCATCAGATAAATGTTCGACTGATTTAGGGTGTGATTCACACACCACATTATTAATTAGAAAAAGATATATTTAATCTTATCAAAGAACGGAGTAGCCTAATTTCGATGAGCCAACAAAATTAACCTGTAATTTAAATAATTTTGAATGCCGCGTGCCGAATACATAGTACTAGGTGTTTTATTTCTGGGGGCAATATTCGCTTTTCCAGCATTTCGGGACGTTCAACTTTTACAGGAATTATTCATCACAATTTGCTCGGGGATTGGTTTGACGTAGCACCCATATGCCTGAAACATTTTGTATAAAAATTTCCAGTTAATAAGTGATAACGCTTCGAATTGACTCCCCTGCATGCATTAACTCGAAGGCTTTATTAATATCTTCAAGTGGCATTGTATGCGTTATAAGATCGTCGATATTGATCTTTCCGTCCATGTACCAGTCAACTATTTGAGGCACCTGAGTCCTACTTTTAGCCCCTCCAAATGCCGTGCCTTTCCAAACACGCCCCGTAACCAATTGAAACGGTCGGGTGCTAATTTCTTGACCCGCTCCAGCCACGCCAATGATTACGCTCATCCCCCAGCCACGATGAGCACATTCGAGCGCTTGTCGCATCGTATTGACGTTACCAATGCATTCGAAAGAGTAATCAGCGCCACCGTCGGTCGCATCGATCAAATACGAGACTAATTCGCCGTCGACATCATTGGGATTAACGAATTGTGTCATTCCAAATTTTTCTGCAAGAGTTTTCTTTTTATCGTTTAGATCAACACCAATAATCTTATTAGCACCGGCCAGTCGCGCTCCTTGAATTACATTTAATCCAATCCCACCCAGACCGAACACCACGACATTGGCACCCGGTTCTACCTTAGCTGTATTGATAACGGCCCCAATCCCCGTTGTTACACCGCAGCCAATGTAGCAAACCTTATCGAACGGTGCGTCGTCATGAATCTTAGCAACCGCGATTTCGGGTAAAACGGTATAGTTCGCAAATGTGGATGTTCCCATATAGTGATAAAGCGGTGAACCATTCAGCGTAAACCGGCTAGTACCATCAGGCATTAGGCCTTG
>CAYZMI010000047.1:1433-2867 GCA_964479475.1 uncultured Rhodospirillaceae bacterium
GCAAAAGACGCAAGGGGCGGGGTGAAAAATATTACGTCGGTCCGAATTTAACGAAGCACACATAAATCTATTATTGCGCGTTTCAGCTTATTAATGAATGTCCCGATTAGCGTCCAACTTGAACGCAATGGACTAATTCAAAAATTAGAATGAAAATTTAGTTATCTACGCTAGGGCGCCATAAAGTACCGAACAGGCAATTATAGCACCAATAATTCCCGCTAAATCAGCCGTTAAAGCAGCTGCCAAGGCATGTCGAACTCTTCTAATTTGAATAGCCCCAAAGTACACAGCCAGCACATAAAATGTTGTTTCCGTCGAGCCTTGCAACGTACTGACCAAATAACCTGTATAGCTATCTGGACCGATCGCAGGATCCTGTATTATTGAAGCTACAATTCCATAGGCTCCCGAACCGGAGAGGGGACGCAATAACGCCATCGGCAGCGCATCACCTGGTAGACCAACCAAATTAGTGATCGGTCCAATCAATCCGACAAACATCTCAAGGGCACCACTCGATCTTAACATGCCCACGGCCACAAGAATTGCGACCAAATAAGGAATAATACGAACAGCAACCTGAAAGCCGTCGCGAGCACCTTCTACGAAGACTTCATAAATTCGTACGCCACGAGCCAAGCCAAAGATAAGAAATGCTAACGCAAGGCTTGGAATAATCCACGGTGCAATGGTCCTACCATAAATGACAGTCAAAGGAACGAGCGCGACGATGCCGCCCAATGCCCAGTACGAAACCCAGCCTGGATATCCATGGCCACTGACATCATCCAGTATTTTGGGCTCATCCGTTGGATGCTCCATCTTCTCATTTTGAATTTTAGGCGGCTCTTTGTCTGTGAGCACCGACGCCGTAACAGGAAAATATCTCTGGTAGAGTTTTACTGAAATGATGGCAACGGTTGTCGATAAAATCGTCGCGAATAACGTAGTCGGTAAAATTCCAGCGGGATCTTGCGACCCTGCAGCAGCCCGCAAAGCAATAACACCCGTCGGTAGCAAAGTTACGCTGGATGTATTGATTGCTAAAAAAAGAACCATGGCGTTTGTAGCGACTCCTTTGTTGGAATTAAGTTTATCAAGTTCTTGCATTGCACGAATACCGAACGGTGTTGCCGCATTGCCTAATCCCAATGCATTCGCCGACATATTCATTATCATTGCGCCCATCGCAGGGTGTTCCGCCGGAACATCTGGAAATAAACGAACCATCAATGGTCTCACCAATCGAGCGACGATGGTTAATAAGCCACCAGCCTCAGCAATTTTAAGAAGACCTAAAAACAGGGCCATCACACCCACTAACCCAAGTGCTAATGTTACGGAGCTGGTGGCTGCATCAACCATACCCGTTGCAAGCTGTTGCATCGGCGCAATATCTTTTGATGTAGTTGGAGTCCAACTAATTTGGCG
>CAYZMI010000047.1:2967-16499 GCA_964479475.1 uncultured Rhodospirillaceae bacterium
ATACCTAAGGGAGCTCCAACTAGGAATGCGGTAATATTAGCGTTGGCAGTAACAAGTGACATACCTCGATCTAGAACGAGTGCAATTGGGGTAAATTGTTGTAGTCCAATTGTTGCCATGGCAAAGACAACGAAAAAGACAAAAAAACCCATAATTCCAGGCTTCAGAATTACGGTCAAACTAGATTTTTTAATTTCAGATTGAGTTGTAGATTTAGCTGAGTAGTCATCCCCAAATATCCCCCCCCAAGCAAGGACTAAAATTATTGCTAATAAAATGCCAGCCAGGCCAACAATGAGCAACGCGTACCGCCAACCTACCCAAATACCGAGCATCGCCATAATTAAAGGAGCTAAGGCAAATCCACCGTGCCCGCCCAAGCTGTGAACACTATAGGCACGACCTATTAGTCTATCGCTGACCGCTGCATTCAAGAGACTAAAATCAGCTGGATGGAAAACACTATTACCGAGACCCGCTAAAAATACGAATAATAAAAGCATTTCATAATTGGAAACAAAGGAATAGGCAGCTACCGACAACGATAGTAACATTAGTCCGCAAATCAGGATAAGCCTTGCACCAAACCTGTCAGATAAGAAGCCAGCGGGTGGCTGAAAAACTGCAGAAGCCATGAAAAATACAGTTATAAGGAGCCCTAACTCCAAATTGGTGATTCCTAAATCAGCTTTAATTAGTGGAAATAAAGGTGCAAGTGCCAACTGATAGAAATGGCTGAATAAATGCACAATACCAACAACACTAATGACCCGAATGTCACGTCGATGGGTCAAAAATGTACTACTCATATGGGAGCATTTAGCGTCGATTTACCGGCAGCGAGCTTGGCAAATAATATGCAAAATACGCCACTCATCATAAAGGCGCTTACGAGAATCATGTTCCAGAACGAGAGATAATTCTCCAACATTAAACCAAATAAGAAAGTGGCGACGGCGGACCCAACATCCATTCCGGAATAAGTAAAACCGAATACTTTGCCTGCAGAACCTGTTGGTGCGATAGACCGGACAACCATGTCTCGCATGGGACCAGCGATGCCATAACATACTCCGAATGGTATGAAGCAAATCAACAGGATAATTAGTGACGTTGGTTTTATAAATGGAACGACTAACAATATTGTGACACCGGCAGTGACAACAATTGCTGTCATAAGGTCATGTCGCGAAATACGATCGGCTAACACCCCACCAATTAGCGTTCCACACATGGCTCCGGTCAATTGTAAAGAAATAATGAGGCTCGCTTTATCGTCAGAGATGCCAAGGAGCATGGTTAACGTATCTGCTCCCAATGTCATCAAGCCAATTGAACCCATGGCCATGAATGCGAAAAAAGTAAAGGCGAGTACGGCGGATGGTTGAAACAGTACACCGAGATCTTTTGCGAAAGATTGCGGTTTGATGCCCTGGTCCACCACGCTGTCCCGCAAATCCGTGCGCAGCAACCAGATGATAATCCCAACCATCAACCCTGCGACGCCCAAGGCTAGCATGGCTTCCCGCCAACCAATAATACTACCCAACATATATACACAATAAGGTGTTACCGCATAGCCAACATAACCACCAAAACCGTGGATGCTAAGCCCCCGACCTATACGAGTTTCGCTGACGCTGCCATTTAGAATACTAAAATCGGCGGGATGAAATACGCTATTACCGAGCCCCGCTAACCCTGAAAGAACGAGCATAGCAGGATAGTCCTCCGCGAACCCGAACAAGGCCGAAGCACCGGCGATTAAAATCATGCCAGAAATTAATACTGGTCGGGCGCCTATGCGATCGATCAAAAATCCTGACGGAGCTTGAAAAACCGCAGATACAACAAAAAAAGTGGAAGCTAAAATACCAAGTTCGGTGTAACTAATTCCTTCTGCCTTGTGAATAATCGGAAATAGGGCGGGAAGGGCGAGTTGATACACGTGACTCAAAAGATGCGCGACACCAATTAGGCTGATTACTTTAATATCACGCCTAAGAGCTGTGGCAGCGATAGCCGCAGCATCCATATCTATGTCCTATATGGTTATAACCAGTAGGTGGGGCACAAATTGTAACACGCGAGATTACTGCACGCACAATCAAATATTTTGATATCCCCTATGATTTTGGCGCACGCTCAATAAAGCGATTCATCCCCACATCAGTATCCCAAACACGCCGGTGCGCATCCACCATATAAGGCACAGCATTAGCACGAGATTGGACTATATCCTCATGGTCAGCTATAAAACCCTTCATATAATCGGATACCTCGGCCCGCAAGGCGTCTTCATCTATCGTCGTCACCTTACGATTTTTCATTACCACTTTGCCGTCAATTATAACATTGTCGATAGCTCTACCGGTTTCTGTATAAACCAACTGGCGACATGCGCTGTTGAATGGCAAATAGGCGGTATCGTTGAGGTCAAGTAACATCATATCCGCCTTATATCCGGGTTTGATGGCGCCGATGGTATCATCTAAACAAGCACTACGTGCACTACCTAAAGTCGCGAATCTAACCGCATCATGAGTAAGCTGCGGACCAAACTCTGGTTCACTGATGGCAGTAATCTGACAGAACGTTTTCATGGATTGGAACATGTTTTGTACGTCACTGCCTGAACAATTATCGCAACCAAGGGCTATTCGCACTCCCGACTCGTGAAGGTCTTTGTTTGGCGCCAATCCGCTTTTAAGTTTGAGATTGCTATTATGGTTCAAGACGACCCCAGCGTTCGCATCTGCCATACGATCAATTTCATCGCGAGTAATCCAAACGCTGTGGGCGATGTTAAAGCGGTGGTTGAGCATCCCCGCTTCAGCGACATAGCCGATGAATGACCCGCCGTAATCACCATAGCGTTCACGAGCAATTACAGCTTGGCCGCGTGTTTCATACATGTGTGTATAAATCCCAAGATTGTGCCGTTCAGCAAAGTCTACGCATCCGGACAAAAGGTCGAGAGAACACCGCTGCGGCGCAAATGGTCCGCATGCCCAATGAATTACTCCTTCAGCAGGGCGCCGTTTGATTTGGGCTTCGAGGATTTCAAGTTGTGTTTGGGCGTTACCAGCTTTTGTACCCATCATCTCTTGAACTTCTTTAGGCAAACTATCCCGGTCACGAATCATCCCCACTGCAGGAATGTCGAAAACCATGGGTGAGAACACGACTCGTTCACCAATTTCTTCATATGCATCAAGCACGATATCGACATAATCGTCTCGGAGGGGAATTAGACCCAACATATCCTGAACGGTAGTTACTCCACAGCGCATCGATTCCAGCGCGCCCACCAGCGTACGAAGCCGCACTTCTTCTTTACTCCGGTTACCTTGGAGCGGCAGCGTGTAAAGCAGCCACATTTCGAGAGTCATTTCCTCGAATAGGCCACGACACAGCGTATCATGAGAATGATAATGCGCATTCATCATGCCAGGGACGACAAGATGATTGGACGCCTCCATAATTTCGGCGCCAGCAACCTGTTCGTTGGTAAAATCCGTGCCTACGGCAACAATACGATCACCCTCGATTAGAATATCTGCCATAGCTGGTTTGTGGACATCACCGTCATGATCATAAACTTGACCGCCCTTGACTAAGAGTTTGGGGGTGTCACTGCTCATTGAATTTTTACTCCCTAGAATTATTTATGGGTATTAGACCGACAATATAGGATTGTTAATTGTCGTAATATTTTTCGGGCTTCACTAGCTCGTTCTCAGTTAGACCGCGAACTGCAGCCTGTGCCATAGCGACGCGTATTTCCTCTGCACTAGCTCCTATATGGGGAGTTGCTAAAAAATTTGATAAGTTAAGCAAACGATCACATTCCGCAGGTTCAACGGCAAATACATCAAAACATGCCGCCATCAAAGCATTCGTTTCCAGTCGGTCAGCAAGTGCCTCTTCGTCGACAATTTCCCCCCGACAGGTGTTGATTAGAATACAGTCATTTCGCAGGCGTTCTAATACTACATGTGAATACAGACCACGTGTTGCACGCGTTTTCGGTAAGTGGAGCGATAATACTTCGGAACGCTCTAATAGTTCCTCAAATGATACTGGTGTTACGTCGTTTTCTTTATAAAACTCAGAATAGTCTTTCAAATCGCAGGAAATCACCTCACAACCAAAAGGTTTAAGCAGCCTAACTACCTCTTTACCAATATTCCCGCAGCCGTGAATGCCAACAACTCGTCCGGTAAGCAAACGTCCGTTTCGGTTCCCAGGTCGTTCCCCAGACCTCATCGATTGGTTTAGGGGTGTTACCCAACGCAACGCATTGATCATAAAACTTAACGTAAGTTCGGCGACGGAAAGTCGATTGACGCCGAAAGTGTACCCGAACCGAACCCCACGTGCCTTCATCGCGTCAAAATCAAGTGTTTCGCAGCCCGCACCAAATTTAGAAATAATCTTTAATTCCGGAAGAGCCTTTAAAACTTTATCGGTCAGCGGCTCAAAACCAATAACCGCGGCATCGCATCCACGCAAATGGTCAATTAGGAGGTCTTCATCCGTAATTTTAGGACCATCCCATAGGCGTGCATCAGGGTAAGCGTCGAGTAAAATTTGGCGCATTACCGGATGAGCACAAAGTGTTGCCGCAGAGACACCTAACTGTTTGATCATTTAATAAGCACCTAATTTGCTCTTTTTCAATATCCACGCGCGGCGTCTACTTTACCGCGAAATGCTCGCCCACTCCGAATACAATTAATAATATCAGCAATTACCGGGCCCGCGCTTTTGGGTAAAGTGAGTGCGGCTATATGTGGTGTTACCGTAACCTTCGGGTGTGTCCAAAAAGGGTGTCCCTTCTCCAAAGGTTCATTTTGAAATACGTCTAGCGTAGCCGCGGAAATGTGTCCATTATCAAGCAGTTCTAGCAAATCTGCCTCTATCAAATGGGCACCCCGCCCGACATTGATCAGGTATGCCCCAGCCGGTAATTCGGATAGGTTTTTTTTGTTGAGTATGCCTTTGGTATCCGGTGTCAATGGTAGAAGACATATAAGAATTTGGCTTTGAGCTATAAAGGCATTAAGTGTCGCACTACCATAAAAACAACCCACATTTGAAACAGTTTTTTTTGTTCGGCTCCAACCAATTACATCAAAACCAAGTCCCACCAAAGATTCGGCACAGGCAGTTCCAATTGCACCCAACCCCAAAATTCCAATGCAACGTTCCGACGGTAGAGTTTGGGTTAGCTCCCTCCATAAACCTTTTTCTTGTTGCACTTCATATGCAGGCACATCTCGGTGATAACGAAGCACATGATAGAGCACATATTCTGTCATACCATTTTGTAAACCAGGATCGATTAGTCTAACGATGGGCACATCATTTGGACGGTCTACTTGCTCAAGAATATGGTCCACTCCGGCACCGAGAGAAATCATTGCTTTTAGGTTTGGAAACCTGGACATCTCCGCAGCATAGGGGCCCCAAATCAGGGCAAATTCTATGCTGGTAGGATCACCAAAATCCGGCCATACATGAATTTCAGTATCGGGAATTTCTTTCGCGAGCACAGAAATCCACGGTGCAGGCGGAATATCTTGGCATGCAAAAAGTATCGACACTTCTACTACCCCGAAACAAAGTTGCGTAGTCTGGCGAGGAAACGCTGACACACGCCCTCTCCAAGGTTAGATTAATGGTTCCCGATAAAGGTGCGACAAGATCGCCCTAGCGTCAACGCAAGTGATCTTAATGCAAATAGTAGGAGAGAATTCGTGAAGGTTGGAATAGCAGGATTAGGCGCAATCGGCCTCGTCGTAGCAGAAGCGATCGATGACGGTATTGAGAATTTAGAACTTGTAGGTGTAACTGTTCGTGATGCCGACAAAGCACTAAGAAAGATGTCCAAATTTAAGAACAAAGCTCCCGTCCTGAATCCAGAGGAATTAGCTAAAGTATCGAATATCGTCGTCGAATGTGTCCCTAAAGCCGTATTTCGAGACATTGCGGAACCCACTTTGAAAGCCGGTCGTCTGTTGGTAACGGTTAGCGGGGCTGGCCTTCTGGCCAACCCAGATATTATAGAGTTGGCAAATATCAATAAAACACAGATTGTGTTGGCGACCGGTGCATTACTAGGTTTGGATGCGGTGCGCGCCGCAGCTGAAGGCAGGGTTAAACAAATACGTATGGTTACGCGCAAACCACCCAACGCCCTAAAAGGGGCCCCCCATTTAATCGAGAATGACATCAGCGTAGAAAACCTAGATAAACCAACAAAAGTCTTTGACGGAAATGCGCGTGAAGGAGCGAAGGGGTTTCCTGCCAACGTGAATGTGGCAGCAGCACTTGGCTTAGCAGGCGTCGGACCCGACGAAACAAAGTTAGAAATTTGGGCCGACCCCGAGCTTACACGAAATACCCATTCGATTCGTGTCGATTCAGATAGCGCCTTAATTGAAATGAGTATCGAGAATGTTCAGTCTCAAGAAAATCCCGGAACTGGCAAGATAACGGCGTTAAGTGTCATTGCTTGCTTAAGGGGAATGGTATCACCCCTACGTGTCGGAACGTAACACCGGACCCAGGAGAAGACCGATGAAATATCAAGCGCTCAAATGGCAAGTTCACGAAGTTCCTGACCGCCCTGGTGAAAAATCAATTGGTATCATCACTATGAACCGGCCGGAATCGCTCAACGCAATGGATGTTCGCATGCGTGTTGAACTTGATATTCTGTGTGACGAAATTCGTCATAACAGCCATATACGTGTTGTTATATTAACCGGAGAGGGCAGGGGCTTTTCAGCTGGCGGCGATCTTAAATCAGAGGCCGGTCCCCTAGGAGCTTTAGATGAAGATTTCGACTTTGGAAATTTTGGACCCTATAAGGAATTAGCAGGATATTTCTTTAATGACTTGCGTCACGAAGTGTTGCAGCGAGCATTTCGTAAACTCGAGGATCTTCCGCCTGTAGTGATTGCCGCAATTAATGGCCCCGCAGTAGGTATAGGACTGGAAGTATGCACGCTATGTGACATTCGTTATGCGTCAGATAAAGCAAAATTAGGTGAAGTTGCGGTACCTGCGGGATTTCTACCTGAGTCGGGCGGTGCCAGAAATTTACCGAAGCTCGTTGGAGTTGGCCGGGCAATGGAAATGATTTTGACTGGTAAAATTATCGAGGCACAAGAAGCAGAAAGGATCGGCTTGGTCGATAAGGTTGTACCGCATAATCAATTGATGGATGAAGTATTTGAATTGGCGGTACAAATAGCCAAGAATCCTTATCTTTCCGTTCGTCATGCTAAATCGTTGGTAAAATATTATTGGAACCAAAACCGAACCGAGGAAGGATGGTCCCGCGAATTGGAAGGAATCAAGGAAATCACACGTACCAAGGATTGCCATGAAGGTATCCGTGCTTTTCTTGAAAAGCGAGACCCGGAATTTCGAGGGCCATATTACGACAATTCGCCCTTCAAGGACGGCAATGGAGACTGACAGTATTAAAACTTGGCCCGGCTATCGTGAAATTCCCCCGCGGCTTAACATCACCAGAGAAGTCCTGGATCGCCAAATTAATAACCAATTAGGCGATCACCTAGCCTTTATAACCGAAAACGGCCCCATAACTTATGGCGAACTCAATAACCAAGTGAATCGTCTCGCATACGGGCTATCCAATATTGGAATAGTTAAGGGAATTCCGGTTCTAATCAGATTGCCTAATTGTTTAGAATTCGTAGTGTCCTTCTTGGCTATTATCAAAATCGGAGCTCTGCCAGTATTACAGAACTCCCTCTTGGAAATTGAGGAAGTGACTTATGTTCGTGAACATAGCGACGCCCTCGCGGCGATCACTATGGACCGCATTGCCGAACCACTTCGCATGATTTCCTCAACATTGCCACTTGGAATAATTGTTGCCCATGATGCGAAAGAGGGTGAACATAGTTATGAGCGTCTCCTCGAAACCTCGTACTCCAGCCCATTTGAACCCGTCGACACTGATGCCAACGAGCCTGCCTTTTTTGTTTACACCTCGGGAACGACAGGTCGTCCAAAGGGTATAGTTCATGCGCATCGTTGGGTGATTGCACTGGGCGATACTAACAAACTACGAATTCCTCCAGAGAAATCCGATATTGTTATGGCAACCGGCGAATGGAGTTTCATCAGTTCACTGGGTCATAATGTTCTATTTCCACTCCGCAATGGGGTCGCCGGTGCAATTTTGGAAGGTCGCGCGACACCGAAAAGGGTCCTTTCGGCAATCGAGAAATTTAACGTTAGCGTGTTGTATTCAGTAGCTACCGTATATCGTCGTATACTTGCCATTAAAGGGCTTGAGCATGATTACAATCTATCCAGTCTTCGAGGATGCAATGCCACTGGTGAGGCATTAGAAGCTGCAACCTATGAACAATGGAAACAGCGCGTCGAGTGCGATATTTGGGAACATTACGGACTGTCAGAAATGCAGCTTATATTCGGACAAGGACCACGCTGGCCTGTGCGACCAGGCTCAATTGGTAAGCCCTTACCGGGCACGCGGGTGGAAATTCTTGATGACGATTATCAACCGCTCCCCACCGGCGATATTGGAAATATATTAATAGCATCCGACAATCCAGGGTTTTTTCTTCGTTATCATAAGGATCCCGAAAAAACAGGCGAGGTGATGCATGACGGTTGGTATCATACCGGGGACCTCGGTTTTGTGGATGCCGATGGCTTCTTTTGGATTGCAGGACGATCGGATGATTGTTTTAAGAGCCGAGGCATTTTCATTTCTCCAATCGAAATTGAAAATGCTTTACGCCAACATTTAGCAGTAGCCGAAGCTTGTGTCGTACCGCTCCCCGATATTGAAATCGGTAATAAAATTCGGGCGGTTGTGGTTCTACGTGAGGGAACTGCGAGTTCCGATGTTCTTTCCCAAAATATAAAAAGCCTATTAAGCGATCGTATAGCGCGATACAAAATTCCACACGTTATCGAATTCACTGAAGCTCTACCTAAAAGCCCCGTCGGAAAAGTGCTCCGTCGAGACCTTATTAACGATGTGGAACGGCATAGGAAACCGGTCGATGACTGACGCATCGGCAGAACGCGCTGTCTTCTCCATTATTTTGCCTACAACTAACTCCATCACCGAACCAGATATGTCAGCTTTACGACCACCCGGCGTATCTAATCAAAGTTACCGGTTCACACTCGATAGACGGCCTGATAACGTTGTCGCCTTAATTGATCTATTGAAACCAGCAATTACATCTGCACAAGACTGCCAACCAGATAGACTGATACTGGGTTACACGTCGGAGTTCTTGCCCAACGGTATCCATGTTGCCAATCAGCTAAAAGAATTAGTAGAGGGCATCATCGAATGTCCACTAACCATGGCGTCTTACGCTATCCCGGAAGCACTCAAAGCGTTTGGCCTAAATCGGATAGGTGTTATCACACCTTATTTGCCGGAAGAAGATATTCACGTCGAACAATTCTTTAGTTCTCTGAACTTCTCCGTAATCAAGGTTGTTGGGTTATCTAGTGACCGTCAGCGCCTAACCGGAACGGCAAGTATCACCAAAGACGAAGTCGAAACGGCATTTGAAATAGTGGATAACTCCGATGTAGAAGCACTCGTGCAAATAGGGACTAATCTAAGTTGCACAGGTATTGTTGCCTCTCTGGAAGAAAAACATGGAAAACCTGTCATTGCAGTAAATACTGCAACGTATTGGTTGGCTCTTCGCAGACATGGCATTACTGATAAAATGACCGGCCATGGTATTCTTTTTGAACAACATTAAATATAATATAAAAAATAATGTTAAAACAATAGGTTAACGGAATTACTTAATTATATACTTTAAAAAGGTTCGGATGAATAAATCATCTACTATTAGCTACGCTATCCGCTAACACTCAAATTAGTATATTTTTACCTCTTTAAACTGTGCCCACATTGAGAACGGCGGCACGCTTTTGGCCTTGGACTATATCAACAGCCCGATCAAGCGCTTTAGGTAATTCCTCGGGTCTCTGTACATGTTCACCATATCCGCCCGCAATTTCGACGGCCTTCTCAAAAGCCATGTCACCTTCGAAGAACGTAAGTGGTTCACGATTACTTTTTACCGCGTAACCATTTGGATACATAGCCCGAGTGTTGCGTTTTACTGCACCCCACTGTTGGTTGTTTAAAATCAAAGTTAGTGTAGGTAAATTTTCAGACCGACCCACATAGTGCGCTGGCACCGGGTTACCATACATGTACGCCCCATCTCCTTGTGTACAAATTACCAAACGTTCACCCATACCAAGCTTCGCCCCCAGGGACATGCCAAGTCCATAGCCAAGTCCACCACCGGCACCTCCAGAAAAGAATGTTCCCGGTTTTGTAAAACTAATTTGCGGCATGGAAAATGCGGATTCTGTTATCAAAACCGCATCATCACCTTTGATTTGATTGAGACAATGGCTCACCCAGCTAGGGTGCATAGGTGCGGTCGATTTGATTTCATCCAGGTTTGCCTGCCAACGGTCATGCAGCGACGCACGAAGCTCGATTAATTTTCTCCGACGACCTTCAATGCGTGCAGTAGCTCCTTGCTCATGGCTTGATAAAGCGTCGTCAAGTAAACTGAAAGATGGTGCCAATGCACCCGTAATTGCCAGGTCCGCTTCGTAGCCACGAATGGGATAGCTTTCGAATATTGGGTCGGTTCCCAAATGAATAATGGTACAGTCCGATTTAGGAGATTTAACACTCGGTATCCAGGGAACATCGCAATCAGCAACAACAATTAAATCAGCAGATTCTATAAAGAGATCGGTGTCATAACCAAGGTGCATACTATGATCTGTAGGCAGGCACAGATATCGTGGTTTCCGTTGTACTACCGGAATAGCGAAACGCTCGGCCAAAGATGCCAAAGGAGCCACCGCGTTGGGATCAGATCCAGAATCTTGGGTAATGATGAGCGGGTTCTCAGCTTTAGAAATTAAATCAGCGGCTAATTCGATTGCATTCGGATCAGGCCAGGCCACTGTAGGTGTCATACGACGGGACGGCGACTGAAATGAAAATTCGTCGTAACTCTCTGATAGTGGTTCGCGAGGCAGCGTTATATATATTGGCCCTTTAGGCTCACTCATTGCGATATTAAGCGCGCGGTCAACGACGGTTTCCAAAACTTCTTTGTTTTTAAGTTCGTAATCCCATTTTGTGAATTCACGTGCAAGAGCACCTTGATCATACATTTCCTGTGGCCAATGCACTTCCCGTGTGCGCATGCCAGGCGTATCACCAAATTCCGTATAGGGTGTGCGACCAGAACTAAAGATGACCGGTATATTACCTTTGAACGCATTGATTAAACCGTTCATGGAGTTGGCGGTACCTACATTGACATGCACCATCACCACCTGTGGGCGTCCCGTCGCCACGTAATAGCCCATCGCCATATGTATCGCGAGATTTTCATGTGGCACTAATATAGGAGTGGGGGCAGGGGTTCCTATTCCTTGCGCCTTAGAAAATGCTTCAATGATTGGTGCAAAATCGGTGCCGGCATTCCCAAAAAAATAGTCAATGCCACGATCCGCGAGCAGAGCCAGATAGGCCTCGGCTACTGTACCGTCGGTTAAGGTTTTCTGAGGCACAGGGCAGATCCCTTTAAGCTGCTCTAACCGAAGCAGGCAAAGGATCGCGTTCTCCTTTTACTGCAACGCGATAAATTTCATTCATACAGGCCCAGCGAGTTTTAACAGCCGTTTCCGCAACCTCGAGGGCGCGCGCTTTATCTTCTTGGTTTCTAATGAGCTCTTTAACTAGTTCTATTTGTTTACCGGAATGGTCCTGATCGGCGATGGCGTGTTCGGTAAAAAATTCAATTTCTGGCGAATTCATATTAAACCCGTGAAATTTTTCCATTGCAGGCAAAACCCGTTCAATATTTATCGCAGGTTGTTGTCCTTCTTGCGTGGACTGCATTGCAACGATCACCCCAATATTTTCTTCCCTCAGTGTGTTGATGTAATAGTAGCTCCGAGCCCGCCATGCTGGCAGAACTTCAGTATTGAGCACATCATCCTTCGAAAGCCCGGTAGCATTACAATATCGAATTATGATGTCCTGATGGTTAACTGCATGGCGACCATCTCCTTCACCAGCAAGCAGCCCATCTTCCTCAGCCAAGTTCTCGATCATAAATTTACGTGCAGCACCCGTCGATTTATAGACGGCGATACCTAATGCCGGTAGCGCAAGTTCGACATGATGATAATGTTGGGCCATCAACGCGGCGAGTGGTTCAAGCCCAATTTTTCCTTCAAAGAATTCGACGTAAAATGGATGATCTTTAGTATGCCATCTTTCACGTAGCTCGACTATTTCCTTAGCTGTCGATTCTCCGATCAAGTTAGAGGCCATATCGTCGTTCCTTTATGTTAGTTTTAGGTAAAAATCGTAGGCTGACTCTACCACCTCGACAAGGGCCTAAAACTAATTTGGACCCCAAGGAATCATACATCTTAGAATATAAATAACGACGAGAAATTGTGATCAACACAAACTGTTAGGAATTATCCCAATTGGATTATTGAGGACGAGAGCTAACAAAATGTTTGGTATTCATCTCTAAAACTTTGTCCCCATCTTGGTTTAGTGTAACAAATAATAGTTTGATCAGATTTTTTCCCGTATCACTTTTAGCCGGAGATACATCTATAACAGCCGCCGTTACACGCAATTTGTCTCCAGGGCAAACCGGCTTTTTCCATTTGAGATTATCAAATCCGGGAGAACCCATAGCACAACTACTGAATACCCCCGCCTCGATAAATAGACCAAAACTAATGGCACACGTGTGGAAACCAGCTGCGACAAGTTTTCCAAACATATAATCTTTCGCAGCATCGGGATCGGTGTGATAGGGAAGCGGTGCAAATTTTTTCCCAAAATCAATGATATCTTTTTGAGTTATGACCCGCTCGTCAGTCTCAAAATTGCGACCGACCGTAAAATCTTCAAAATAAAGATCTTGGTATTTCATTTTCCCTTATGGCCCCCCAAAAAAGGCAAATCAGCGTTTGTAAAGAAATACTCAAGGACACGTGTTCAGTCTAAATCAATTTCACCCTTGGATAACAAAACTGACCTAATTGCATTTCTGTGAACGAAAATTTAAGTAACCATTTATTAGTTAAGAGCACCCTATACGACAATCCTTTTATTCCCCTAACTGATCTGTCATCGAGCTATAAATTCAAGCTTAAGAACAAAACGGACTCACCTATTTCAAACCATTTTATATATTACGCTATTGGGCATATAAATTCCTGTCTTGCGTGAAAACCTTGCTTCCATCATGTTCTCGCCAGTAAGAAGCGGAAACATAAATGGATCAGGCAACAAACAAGCAACCAGGCAGTGATAAGAACGATGGCAAGGCTGCCGAAATAAAGGCGCCACGCATCAGTTTGTTGCGCCATTTGCGCGGTTATTTTCTTGCTGGAATTTTAATTACCGCACC
>CAYZMI010000048.1:0-2854 GCA_964479475.1 uncultured Rhodospirillaceae bacterium
AATCCCGTGGAAGTTCGAGTCTTCTCGACCGCACCAACATTTAAGGCCCGCGAGGGGTTTCGCAGATCCTTACTTGTAACCTTATTAGCACCCGCTTCACTAGGTAAAAAAATGGTTTTGCCTTTTAAAGGTGAGAAATAGGTGCGTCTTGGTAAAAACTAAATCCATATATGAAGAGGGAACCATCGGCGCTGAAATGTTGGTAGGATTAAACCAAGATGTTGTGTCTTCAGTTAGAAACACGCTCGTCAACGAATTACGATTCGAAGCACGACTTTTAATTGAACCGCTGCGGCCACCCGAAATCGCAGATCTTTTACAACTCTTAAAACCCGATCTAAGACAACGGCTTGTCGAATATCTTCGCCCTGATTTTGACCCCAAAATTCTTTCTGAATTAGAAGATGATGTCCGAGGTGAAATCGTTGAACAGCTGGGTACGAGGGCTCTAGCACGTAATATTGCACGGCTTGCATCTGACGACGCACTGGAACTCATCTCATCGTTGGAAGAGAAAAAAAAGCGCCGGATATTACAAGCTATTCCGGCTGCTCTACGGTCGGCGTTGGAAGAGGGACTGGCTTTTCCACAAGATAGCGCTGGACGTCTGATGCGACGCGATTTTGTTGCTGTGCCGGCGTTTTGGACCGTTGGCGAGACTATTGATTATTTACGTGAGGCCGACAATTTACCCAACGAATTTTATGATATATTTGTTGTAGACCCCCGTCATCGCGCTTCCGGCACTATAGCGCTAAGCGACGTTTTGCGAAATAAACGGCCCGTTCAAATTAAGGAGATCATGAATACTGACTTAGTGACCGTGCCGGGTAATATGGACCAGGAGGAGGTAGGCTATTTATTCGGCCAGCAGGATTTAGTGTCCGCCCCCGTTGTCGATGATGTTGGACGATTAATCGGAACAATTACTGTCGATGATGTTCTTGATGTTATTCAGGATGAGGCCGAAGAAGATATTATGCGGTTGGGTGGCGTGAGGGTTGATGATTTTTACGCTGATGCCTTTGAGACGGGCCGATCACGCTTCTCATGGCTATTTCTTAATCTCGTTACTGCTATCGTTGCATCCATCGTGATTGGTTTTTTTGAAGGAGCGTTAGAGCAAGTCGTCATGTTAGCTATATTAATGCCCATTGTTGCCTCTATGGGCGGTAACGCCGGCACACAATCGATGACGGTGGCAGTCCGCGCTCTTGCAACAAAAGAACTCACTGGTGCAAATTCATTGAGAATGATCGGTAAAGAGACTCTGGTTGGTGTTTATAATGGGTTTCTATTTGCTTGTTTGATTGGGCTTGTCGCTTGGTATTGGTCCAATAGTCTGTCCATCGGATTGGTCATGGCGGTTGCGATGGTAATTACCCTCGTAATTGCGGCTTTGGCAGGAATTTTAGTTCCTTTGGTTATAGAACGCAGCGGTATCGACCCCGCCATCGCATCAAGTGTTTTGTTAACTACTATAACTGATGTCGTTGCTTTCTCCGTTTTTTTAGGATTGGCGGCATGGTTCCTTTTATAAGTAATTGTTCCGATTCAATTTATTAATATGAATTTATCCAAATGGATCGCATCAATTGCGGTAGCAATAGCCGTTATAGTGTTCTTTCTGCCCGCACCGGATGGGTGGACACCTGACACACTGCGAGCGGCCGCTGTAGTCATCTTGACGATTGGGTTATTTGCTACCGTTGTCGTTGCGGAATATTTGACTGCACTCATTTTCTTTTTTTTCTGCATCGTTCTCTCGGTCGCACCGCCTAACGTAGTGTTCTCGGGATTTGTCTCGGGCCCCGTATGGCTTGTATTCGGCGGCATAATAATCGGTCTCGGTATGGAGGCGACGGGTTTGGCGCAGCGGATTGCCGGTTCTTTAGAAAAACCATTTGCCCGTAGCTATTTCCGGTTAATTACCAGTTGCGTATTCGTGATGTTCTTATTGGCGTTTCTTATGCCTTCCTCTCTTGGCCGGATCATGATTATGCTGCCTATCGTTATAGCGCTCGCTGAAAGATTAGGTTTTATAGAAGGCTCAAATGGTCGCGCTGGTATGATTTTGGCGACTGCTATGGGCTCGCTCACACCAACGTTTGCCATATTGCCTGCGTCGGTGCCTAACGTGGTGTTGGCAGGTGCGTCGGAAGCGGTGTACGGAATACAATTTTCTTATGGTAGCTATTTGTTGCTTCATCTGCCCATCATTGGATTTGTCAGCATAATTTTCTTACCAATTTTCATATTTATTCTCTTCCCGGACAAAGTCTCCGTTACACCAGAGCCACGTGCAGCCGTGCCCTTTGGTGTTGGTGAACGCCGAATGTTATTCGTACTGATCATTTGTCTAGCTCTCTGGGCAACCGATACAATGCATGGCGTATCTCCGGCTTGGGTGGCTTTGGGTGGTGGTATCGTTTGTGCTTTGCCGATCTCGGGAATTATTCCTAATGGCCCGCTGCTCCAAAAGATGAATTTGGGGCCAGTTTTATTCTTAGCTGGAGTGATTGGCTTAGGGTCCGTGGTGGCACATACGGGTATAGGGGCCAAACTCGGGCAGTTTTTGATTGATATAATCCCACTCAACTCGGATTATGGCTTGGCAACGTTTTTTTCGCTAGTTGGTCTTGGGACCGCCCTTCAACTTTTAACGACCCTACCTGGACAGCCCGCCATTATGACACCGCTTGCTGAAACACTATCCCAGGCATCGGGGTGGCCTCTGATCAGTATATTAATGGCACAAGTGCCGGCTTGGACCTTATTAATATTTCCTTATCAAGCGCCTCCTTTGGTGGCGACCCGGTCCATATCTGGCTTGGCTGTTCGCCAATTCGTCAAA
>CAYZMI010000048.1:2954-5620 GCA_964479475.1 uncultured Rhodospirillaceae bacterium
CCCTTTGCCGTTTTCAGCTGTTTAATTTTACTACCGCTGCAATACCTCTGGTGGAGAATTTTAGGCTATGTAACCTGAATGATTATGGCGCCATAAAATTAATTCATTAGCTTTGAAGGTTTCATGTTGAATTTAGCTGGCAGAAATATATTGAGATTTAAGGTTTACCTGTAACATTTTTGTCCAATTGAAATTGATCCATTGGACATAGCGGTTGGGCTGGATTGAAGTATTGATCTCGCCCATATTTGTCCTATGGGGTATTTAAAGCTCAACGGTAATCTACTGCAATGACAGTGCACTTAGTTAAGATGGCCGTCGGCATTGACAGTGTCGATCACCTTTTGGTTGTACAGACAAAACGCCTGCAGCAATCACGAGATTCTAGCGGTACAAACACACTGCGCCACCTGACGAGAAATTCTCCTCGCCGAGCCGATGAGGTGCTGGATGCTGGCTCCATCTTTTGGATTATTAAAGGTTATATTCGTGCACGCCAAAGAATTGTTGAGTTTTCTGAGGTTGCCGGGCGAAATGGACGCCCGCGTTGTGCATTGCATCTCGACCCTAATCTGGTCCGAACCGAACTCGTACCGCATCGACCTATTCAGGGCTGGCGTTACATGGAGGCTATCGCTGCGCCAAATGATTTGTCCCCTAAATCTTACACAAAGACGACGATGCCCGAAGAGATGGAGGCAGAACTTCGCGCTTTAGGCCTTTTGTAAACGTATGCAATTCTTTGTGATAAGAAGATCTGAATTAATTGATCCAATGACCACCGCTGATCGGACGTAAACTAAATATTCGTCGCCTATCGAGTGAAAACTAATAAACTTTTCAAATTTTGTTAGAGCAGTTGAAGTTGATCACTTGTGCATAGAGAAATTTTGGGCCTTGGCGAGGTAGTTTGTTACTAAGATGACCGCACCAATAATAAATTTTAGCCCTTCAACAAAGTCTGCATTTTAATACTAGTGTTCTCAATATCGGCTACAGAGACCAATTTTTTTGCCTGCATCAAACGTTTTGCAAAACGGAGATCGCGTGCGTTG
This sequence comes from uncultured Rhodospirillaceae bacterium, assembly GCA_964479475.1. GTDB lineage: Bacteria > Pseudomonadota > Alphaproteobacteria > MPNO01 > UBA2964 > JAQBTY01. The sequence continues at coordinate 4,010 of CAYZMI010000048.1, forward strand.
TTGATAGCTATGGCGCCAATCACCCTGTTTTCTCGAAGATAGACCGTCAAAAACGTACCATCGGCCGGATTACCACGCGTTGCAATTTCGTCCCAATTTTCTGGAATACCGACCATTTGGATATTTGCATCATGCTGATCGGACCAAAACCAAGGAATCTCGCTATATTGTTCTCCCTTGCCCAGCATGGATTTGCCTGCTGCTATCCCCTGGTTTTGAGCGTTTTCCCATGATTCCAAGCGGATTCGTTTGCCAAGTATATGATTAGGGTGGCTCGTCACGTCACCGGCTGAAAAAATATTAGGATCCGATGTTTGGCAAAGGTCATTCACAACGATACCGTTTTCGATGTCGAGCCCCGCATCTGCAGCGATTTCATAATTTGGTAGAACACCGATACCAATTACGGCAATGTTACAGTCAATCGTTTCACCATCACTTAATATCGCGCGTTCTAACACGCCTTTGCCTTCGAATTTTTTGACACCTGTATTGAGCCGCACGTCGATATTGTGACTTTTATGAAAATCTAGCATCCAAGAACTAATTTCTGGAGTAACTGCCCGCCCACACAGGCGGTCAGCGAATTCGACGATGATCGACTTGCAGCCGAGTTTACTGAGTGTTGCGCCAACTTCTAGACCGATCCAGCCACCACCTATGATTACTGCTTTTGCCCCTTTTTTAACTGCTTCTTTAATGGCCAGCGTGTCGTCCATAGTGCGCAAATAAAACACACCTTCAAGATCGGTGCCCTCAACAGGCAATTCTCGGGCTCGTGCGCCAGTCGTGATGGCTAATCGGTCGAATGCGATTATTTCCCCGTTATCAAGCGACACGTGTCTTTTTTCGCGGTCGATTGCGGTGGCCTTCACACCAAGAATAGTCTCAATGTTTTGTTTGTCGTAATTTTCTGGAGGCCAAAAATAAGTGCTGTCTAGTTCGGATTCGCCGAGCAGCGCAGCCTTTGAAAGAGGCGGCCGTTCATAGGGTAGGTACTTTTCCTCACCAATTAGAACAACGCGCCCATCAAAGCCTTCGTTGCGCAGTGTTTGCGCAATCCACCCACCGGCTTGGCTGGCACCAATAATGACAAATGAACGCGGATCACTCATCTAAAATACCTGTACACTGCCTAATCTGCTTTTTTAGGCAATCCGACTGAAATTTGATCGCCGTCAATTTTGACGGGGAAACTGTCGAGATCAACTGTGGCTGGAGCGGTCAGTGCCTTCCCTGTTTTGATGTCGAAACAGGCACCATGCAGTGGACATTCAATCTGCCCGTCTTCCACATATCCATCAGACATGGCCGCATAGGCGTGGGTGCAAATATCGCTAAGCGCGTAATACTCCCCATCTAATTTGTAAATTCCAATATCTTGTCTGCCCACAGAAACTGCAACAATTTCTTCATCATCTAAATCGTCGGTCTTAGCCACGGCGTGAAACTCAAGGTCTGTATCTGTCATACTCTCTTTTCCTAATTCTGGTTTTTAATTCGACTCGATGCCAACAAAAATTGTGTCGCCTTCGATTTTAACTTGATAAGTTTTGAGGTCGACCTCCGCGGGAGGGTTGACCGCTTTACCAGTTTTAATTTCGAAACAAG
>CAYZMI010000048.1:5720-16371 GCA_964479475.1 uncultured Rhodospirillaceae bacterium
AGGTCGACCTCCGCGGGAGGGTTGACCGCTTTACCAGTTTTAATTTCGAAACAAGCACTGTGCAGCGGACATTCGATCAGTTCGCCCTCGACGAAGCCATCGGCAAGGCCCACGTTCTCGTGCGTGCATACACCGTGAGTTGCATAGTATTCACCCTCAACATTGTAGAGTGCAATTTCTTCCTGGCCGACAAAAACAGCCATGACTTCTTCTTCATCAAGGTCACCTGTTTTTGCAACAGGATGGAATTCAATATTACTCATCGATTTTAACGGTTTGTCTGTCCTAAATTTACCCAATATTCAAGCACGGCCTATAGGATCGCAGTGATCGGAAACCATTTGCATTTATGCATGGAATATCGCAAAAAATAACGTTGCCAAATTAGGCGGGATACTACACGCGTGATTTCATATCTGCCAACCCGAAACGCCACCGATGTCTGTTATGAGGCAACGGAAAAGCTGACAAATCCGAGTTCCTGAACCACGTTACGTACGAAAAGCCCTGGCTCCAACGCCTCCGCTGCCGTCGCGCCACCTGCCATAATAACCCAGCCTGCTTCAAGTGGCCTACCCGCATCAGTCGATAAGCGCGAAGCAGCTGCAAGGGATCTGATCGGTTGTCCTAAAATTGCTGCAGACGATCCAATCTGGACTGGACGCCCGTTGAATTCCAGAACCATCCCCAAGTTGCTTAGGTCTACATTGGGTGTTTGCCATGCACCTAATACAAAACCCGAAGATGAGCTGTTATCTGCTACGACGTCGGCCAATGAAAATTTAAAATTGCGATAACGCGAATCGATAATTTCCATCGCCGGCGCGACTGCCTCCACCGCAGACATAGCTTCGGTTACGGTCACGACGCCTTCGAGAGGTTTTTTTAATAAAAACGCCAACTCAGGTTCGACACGTGGATGGACGTAATTCTTGATGTCGATCTCCGTACCGTCTTCGATCAGCATTCGATCGGACAGACGTCCCCATACCAAATCTGACAAACCCATCTGAATCATTTTGGCGCGGCTAGTGAACCCCATCTTTACCCCTACCTGCTTTTCGCCCCTTGCTAACCGACGTCCAAAGGAAGCAGCTTGGATGGCATAGCCTTCATCAACCGTTATCGGAGTTGTTTCGCTAAGTTGTTTAATGGATCGTGCGTTCAGTGCAGCGTTATCAACTGTTTCTGCAAATTTATTTATGTTCGCCATGATTTACACCTTTCCTGCCGTGTCGCGTTCTTTGGCCAAATCCAGTGTAACGTCGACAATCATGTCTTCTTGTCCACCTACCATGCGACGTTTTCCCAATTCAACGAGAATATCACGTGTATCAATGCCGTATGTTTGTGAAGCTGTTTCCGCGTGTCTTAGGAAGCTTGAATAGACACCGGCATAGCCAATTGACAGAGTTTCGCGGTCAAGCCGAACGGGGCGATCTTGAAGTGGGCGAACTAGATCATCTGCTGCATCCATCAAGCCAAACACGTTGCAGCCATGGTTGAGGTTCATGCGGTCTGCCACGGCAATGAAGACTTCTAGTGGTGCATTGCCGGCCCCAGCACCCATACCGCCGAGTGAGCCGTCAATTCGTGTCGCCCCTTGTTCCAAAGCGAATAAATTGAAAGCGACACCAAGACCCAAATTGTTGTGTGCATGCATGCCTGTCTGTGTTTTGTTGTCCAATACGTCGGCCATCGCCTTAAAACGATCCACAACACCGTCTATAAGTAATGCCCCCGCTGAGTCAGTGACATAAATGCAGTGTGCACCATATGATTCCATTAGCTTGGCTTGTTTGGCAAAATTTTCAGGTTCAGTCATATGGGCAAGCATAAGCAGACATGCGACATCCATACCCGCTTCACGCGCCCACTGGATATGTTGCATAGAAACATCGGCCTCAGTGCAGTGTGTCGCGACCCGCACTGATCGCGCTCCTGCACTATAGGCCGCTTTTAAGTCTTCCACCGTACCAATACCGGGCAGCAGCAGCACCGTCAGTTTTGCATTTTCAACCACTTCCGCAGCGGCCTCAATCCACTCAAGGTCAGTATGAGTACCGAATCCGTAATTAAAGGACGAACCCCGTAATCCGTCGCCATGCGTTACTTCGATGCCACTGACGCCAGCTTTATCCAGCGCACTAGCAATAGATTTGACTTGGTCTAATGTGTAGCGGTGACGGATGGCGTGCATGCCATCGCGCAAGGTGGTGTCCTGAACATAAATTTTCTTTTCCTTATCAATTTTCATGTTAGGGCCGCCTTTTTTAGTTTGACCAATCGTTCGGCCGTGCCTAACGCAGCCGAGGTCATAATATCGAGATTCCCAGCATAATTAGGTAAATAGTGAGCAGCGCCCTCTACCTCGAGAAACACCGAGGTCTTGAGCCCAACGAACTCGCCAAAGCCTGGGATGATCAATGGAGTGTTGTCGCCGATCCGTTCAAATTGAACTTTTTGTTTAAGCCGATAACCGGGCACATAACTTTGGACTTCCTCTACCTGTTTGGAAATTGAGTCTGCGACCGCCTCTGTATCCGCGTCTTCACTTAACGTGTAGACGGTATTGCGCATCATCACCGGTGGTTCTGCAGGATTAAGCACGATAATGGCTTTACCTCTTACGGCGCCACCGACATCTTCTAACCCCTTTGAAGTTGTAACCGTAAACTCATCGATATTAGCGCGTGTGCCTGGGCCGGCTGATTTGCTGGCAATAGAAGCAACAATCTCTGCGTAATGGACCTTGGCAACCTTTTGAACCGCATCCACCATAGGGATAGTTGCTTGGCCGCCGCATGACACCATATTGATATTTGGCTCCTCTAAGTGTTGGTCCAAATTTACCACTGGAACTACATAGGGGCCGATTGCCGCCGGCGTCATGTCGATAATGGTCTTGTTGTGCGCGCGTGCTACCTTGTCATGGATCGCATGCGCCTTTGCCGAAGTGGCGTCAAACAGGATTTCTGTTTCTGTGAAATCCTGCATTTCTACTAACCCGTCGATGCCTTTGTCGGTAGTTGCAATGCCTAGCTGTTTTGCTTGAGCCAGGCCATCCGAAGACGGGTCAATTCCCACTAAGGCAGCCATTTCTAGGATGTCCGATGTTTCGAATATTTTGATCATCAAATCTGTGCCGATATTCCCTGATCCGATGATCGCTACCTTAGTTTTTCTCCCATAACTCATGGTTCAATCCTTACTAACTTAGTTAGCAAATACAGCGCGGACCGATCCGAGGCCGCCAATTCTGACTTCCACTACATCACCTGGTGTCACTGGTGCCATGGGCCCAAGGGCTCCGGTCATAATAGTATCACCCGCCAACAGCGGCATACCTACTGCTACCATTTTTCGAGCTAACCAAAGTGCTGCGTTGAGGGGATTGCCCAAACATGCGATACCCGCACCCACAGAAACCTGATCGCCCCCAATTTCCATCACCATACCGCACATTCTCAGATCAAGGTCATGCAGTCCAACGGGCTTAGTCCCCAGGACGTATAGCCCCGATGACGCATTATCAGCGATAGTGTCGAGTATCGTGATATCCCAATTGGAAATTCGGCTACCTACGACTTCAATGGCTGGGAGTGCGTAAGCTACTGCGTCGATAAGATCGACCAATGTAAGCTGTGGATCAACCAGATCATCGTCTAATATTAGCGCGATTTCACCTTCGGCCTTTGGTTGCATCAAGCGAGAAGACTCTATTTCGTCTCCGTCGACGACCTCCATATCCGCATAAAGAATACCGTAATCTGGCTGATCGACGCCTAGTTGTGCCTGTACTGTCTTTGCGGTTAGACCTATTTTACGACCTACCGGTCTTCTACCTTCATCTATCCAAATATCTGTGTTTGTTTGTTGAATTGCGTAGGCCGCGTCGATGTCACCTTTTTTGATTAGGTTGCGGATAGGTTTGCATGGTAGGTCATTTTTTATTGCTGTCCGAATGCGCTTTGCGGCGGATTTTACGGGATCTGGTTTAGGGGCCATCCTCGTCCTCTTAGCTATAGAAATTTGCGTCATCGTTTTATAGCTGTCCCATCCCGTCGGGAACAGGGCATCTCACACGTAGAAAATTCACAAATCATGCGTAAATTATCACCCGGTAGCGGCAGCTGAGTTGGTTTTGGTAATTTTGCACGCTAGGCCACGTGTATCGGCCGATCCGGACACTGGATCGTAGGGTCCATCATATTGCATTGCAGCGTTGATATTAACATCCAGTGCTCCATGCTCAGGGCCAGTTGCTTCGGGATACCACCAACCCATTCCTGTCCGGACGATATCTTGCATCGTTTCCTCGGTAATTCGGAGTTTAAGTCGGCAAGAGCCAGGACCGTGGGCTGTTTCAACCCGCACCCAATCATCGTTTGTAAGCCCAAGTTCTTCCGCGGTTTTGGGATGTATTTGCAACCATGGTTCTGGAGAAACTTTGCGAGCCCAATCTTGTTCGCGGAAACGTGAATGATGGTATGTCCGTTCACGTGCACCGGTCAGCAAAGTAAGTGGGTAAGCACTTTGGATACTTATTTTTTCCCGATTACGACCCGTTGGCACATAGTCTGGCAGTGGATCGAGGCCCAGTGCCTTTAGACGTTCAGAGTAAAGCTCCAATTTGCCAGTTTTAGTCCTGAATCCAGCCTCGCTGAAGTTGCGCAGCTTGTAAGGGAATTCCGCAAATCCTGTGTCCAACATGTCGTTTACCGTAATTCCACAATCTCCCAACAAATAATCGTTAAACTCAGCCTTGGTGGTCCAAGGAAAAAAATTGCGTGCTTGCTTATCGCCGCGGGTTTCGAGGCGGCTGACGATTTGATTTGCAATCCAGAAGTCGCTCCGTGCTTCTCCTCGGGGTTTAATGGCGGGCTGGATTAAGCTGAGGCAGGGTGCATTGGCCTCGAGCGACACCTCTTCGTCTTCCAACCCTGTGGTTTTGGGCAGAACTAAGTCTGCAAACTCAGCGGTGGGGTTCATCATGTGTGTGCCAACTGCTAAGAAATCCAATGATTTAAGTGCAGCGATTGTTTTTTGCGTGTTGGGATAGGTGACTACAATATTTACACCGGTTACATACATTGCTCTTACTGGATAGGGGTTTCCAGTCAGTACGGCTTCGATCACAGTTGGGTTGTGGCACGACGTTTGATATCCGTCCGGACCAGACCAAAGTGGGAACTGATCAGCGCCAATTGTTTTATTACCTATCTCGGCCGGCAATCGAAATTCTGGCTTTTGTAGGATTTCCACATAGTTAGTGAAGCCGGTCGGTCGTTTGATCCGGCGATTGCCACCCTTGCGATCCAAATTACCGCTGATCGCTACAAGACAATGAAAGGCACGAAACGTCTGTACACCCGCACTAAACGCGTCGATTCCATGGCCACTTACGAAGCAAGAAGGCCCCCCCCCGTATAGTTCTGCTGCGATCTGGATGTCTTTGGGAGATACACCGCTGATTGCCGCTGCACGCTCCAAAGGGTATTTTGCAGCGCGTTCCACGAGGGCATCGAACCCATGACACCATGCATCGACAAAAGCGGCATCATATTTGTCGTTTTCCACCATCCAATTAATCATCGCTAATGCAATGGCCGCATCTGTGCCGGGTTTGGGACGCAACCACACATCCGCGAATTCTGTTGCGGGTGTGCTGGCGGGATCGATTGTGATGATCTTTGCGCCTCGCGCCTTAGCGCGCTTGAGCGCTTGCCACTGTGATGGGTCTGCCGCGTAGGGGTTGCGTCCAACAATCAAAGCACAATTTGTGTTATCGATATCCTCGCCATTATTCATAGTGAGACCGGTAATTTTGTCGCTTAGGCCTCGGCAGCCACCACATAGGTCCTGGTTCATCATCCAATTGGGAGATCCAAATGCACGCATTAGGAGTGCAAGAGAAACGCCTCGGCTGAAATGGGCATTACTTACGGCACCGCAAAGGGCAAGTGGTCCGTATCTTTTTTTTACATCTAGCAAGCGTTCGGTCATTTCGTCCAAGGCAGCTTCCCAGGAAATGTCCCGCCAGGCACCGCTACCGCGATCGCCAACGCGTATCCTTGGCTGTAGCACTCGGTCTGGGTGATAGGTAAGCTCACTTAATCCCCTGATGCCCTTCACGCAAAAGGCGCCAAGTGATGCCGGGTGGCTGGGGTTAGGCGCGATTTTATCGACACGACCATCTTTGATTGTCACCAACGACCCGCAATGAGTGCTGCATTCCCAACATGTACTTGGGATGACCTTTATATTTTTTGTCATAGTGTCATGATACTCCAACATTACGATGGGTGCATTGTTTGTGATGGTATTGCGGATTGGAGAGGAAAGATGAAGCTAGTCCGATACGGCGAGCCCGGTGCTGAACGGCCCGGATTAATCGACAACAGAAACATTTTGAGAGATCTTTCGAGCGAAATCGAAGATATCACGCCGTTGACATTGGCGCCGGCAATCCTCGACAGACTGCGTGGTTTAGATACCGCTTCTCTTACGGAGGTCCGCGGAAACCCGCGGCTCGGTGTTCCAATCGGCAATATTCCAAAAATCGTAGCTATTGGTCAAAACTATCTCGATCACATTAAGGAAATGGGGTATGAGCCACCCGTCGAACCCGTCATTTTCGTCAAAGCAATTAGCTCTCTTTGTGGCCCAACCGATCCGATTGTGAAGCCTAAAACTTCAACTAAGTTGGATTACGAAGTGGAAATGGCAGCTATCATTGGCCGAACTGCAATTAACGTTAATTTAGACGATGCGCTTAATTACGTTGCCGGTTACGCATTAATGAATGATGGATCCGAACGTGCCTATCAGCGTGAAAGGGAAGGCGGAACTACTAAAGGAAAGAGCGCAGATACATTGGGGCCATTAGGACCATGGTTGGTAACGGCTGATGAAGTTGGTGACCCACAAAACAAGCGGCTGTGGACAAGAATTAATGGCCAAGCGCGTCAGGATAGTAATACTAGCAACATGGTGTTTGGGTTTGCGCAACTCATAGCATATGTCACGGAATTTATGTCACTGCAACCGGGGGACGTTCTAACTACCGGTTCACCGCATGGCGTCGCCGCTGGGTTTGATCCGCCCAAATGGTTGCAACCCGGCGATATTGTGGAGATGGGCATCGATGGTTTAGGCGTGCAGCGTCACGAAGTCGTGGCATATCCGGATTAGTTTTTCATTTCAAACACACCCTCGATTTCTATACAAAACTCGCGAGGTAATTCAAACATGCCGACCGCACTTCGAGCATGTTGACCTGCGGTAGGACCAAAAAGTTCATAAAACAAATCCGATGCGCCATCGATCACTGCAAATTGCCGTAAAAACCCAGGTGCAGAATTTACCATGCCGTTTATTTTAACAATTTGTTTTACGGTATCGAGCGTGCCGTACTGCCCTTTGACCGATGCCAACATAGATAGTGCAGTAGCCCGAGCAGAATGTACCGCCTGTTCTTCTGTCACGTTTCCACCCACTTTTCCGTGGACAACGACGCCGAAATCCGACGGTGGTGGATGCCCTGAAATAAATATTAAGTCACCAGCCCGTACGCAGCCCGTTCGGTTGGCGCTCGGATAGACGAACGATTTTGGTAATGTGAGTCCCATTTCGTGTATTTTATTTTCTATCGTATCCATCGTGGCTTTTGATCCTCCAAAACTTCATTGCTACCGTGAATCTACATTCTACTATCATGTCGGCCAAGTAAGGCTTGTTGGGGTTTCCCTTGATCGCCTCTTGGCGTATGACCGATAAAAATTTTGATTGGGAATTATGAAATGGCACAAAACGCAGGGGCACTAGCTGGCGTAACCGTTTTGGATTTAACCCGTATTCTTGCCGGGCCTTTTTGTACCCAATTGCTGGGCGATCTAGGCGCCGAGGTCATTAAAATCGAGCGCCCTGGAAGCGGAGACGACACTCGACGGTTCGGTCCACCTTTCCTAAAAGACGACCAGGGAAGGGAAACAGTAGAAAGCGCCTATTTTATGGCGGCAAATCGCAATAAACGATCTGTCGCGGTAGATATTTCAAAGCCTGATGGTCAAGCACTGATCCGGCGTATGGCACATAAATCAGACGTATTAGTGGAGAATTTTAAGCTTGGAAATTTGGCGCGATATGGCTTGGGTTACGATGACTTGCATTCCGAGAATCCGGGTTTGATCTATTGTTCGATTACTGGATTTGGCCAAACTGGCCCTTATGCAGAACGGCCTGGGTATGACCCATTAATTCAAGCTATGGGCGGATTTATGAGCATTACCGGTGAACCGAATGGTGAACCTATGAAAGCTGGCGTTCCTATCGCCGATATTATGGCTGGAATGTATGCGTCCGTTGCAATTAATGCGGCGCTCAGATCAAGGGAAATTGATGGCAATGGGCAATATATAGATATTGGTATGTTGGATACTCAGGCCGCCTGGTTATCAATCCAGGCGATGAATTATTTGATCGGCGGAGAGGCGCCACCGAGGTTAGGGAACGGGCATCCTAACATTGTTCCTTATCAGGTGTTCGCTACGTCCGATGGCCATATTATGCTGACAATCGGCAACGATGCGCAATTTCAGCGATTTTGCGAATTTGCCAATTGCGTCGATTTGGCGCAAGACAAGCGGTTTGCAACTAATGGCGCGCGCGTGATTAACCGAAGTAAATTAATCGATACCATGGTGCCGATTTTGGCATCGCGGTCTTCGCAGGAATGGCTCAGTGAACTTCAAAGACTGACAATTGGTTGTGGACCGATCAATACAATAGATCAGGTATTTGCCGATCCGCATGTAAAAAACCGAAATATGGTAGTCAACATGCCACATGAAGCCGTAGGCGGTCGGGAGGTTCCCTTAGTGGCCAATCCATTACGACTATCTGATACGCCTGTTAGTTACAGGTATGCACCGCCCGTACTTGGTGCCGATACTGAAGGAGTGTTAAGAGAATTGTTGGACATAGAAGATGATGAGCTCATCAGTTTACGAGAAAAGGCGATCATTTAGCCCGATAATCAAGAATTCCTATAGATTTAGGGTGCTTTGTTTGTCGTGGTAACGACAGTTTGGTAGCTTGTAGTAAGTTGCAGCGGACCTACCAAATTTCCGTAATATAGGCGCATAAATATGTTGATGACAGGTCAGGAGTATCTAGAGAGCTTGCGTGACGGCCGTAAGGTGTACCTAGGTAAGGAGTTAGTTGAGGACGTAACTACTCATTCCGCATTTCGGAATGCGGCACAATCCGTTGCTATGATTTACGATCGCAAACGGGCAACCGAAAATCGTGACATCATGGTATCAAAAGAAGATGGTGAGGAGTTCTCGACATACTATTTAATGCCCAAATCCCGAGAGGACTTGGAACGTCGGTTCGAAACGCATCGCCGCATAGCATCTTGGACGTACGGACTTATGGGGCGGTCACCCGATAACTTTCCTAGCTATGCTACTGGTTTGGCTATGCGGCCTGATTTATTCGATGAGGTTCGACCAGGGTTTGGCGATAACATGGTCAACTACTATAAACACATGCGGACCAATGATATTTTTGCAGCTCATTCAGTAACTAACCCGCAGGGAGCTCGCCGACCTGGGGTGGTTGAACCGTCGCCCGAAATTTCTCCGACCCTGAAGGTTATCGCAGAAGACGACAATGGCGTCGTTGTGAACGGCCTTAAAATGTTAGGGACATCTGCCGTATTTTGTCACGAAACTTGGATCGGAAACCTACAACCCATGTCACCGGGACAAGAATTGGAATCTATTACCTTCGGTGTGCCTTTAAATACGCCGGGTATTTCCATTTGGTCCAGGAAACCTTTCGAAAAATTTGCCGTTAGCGAATTTGATAATCCGCTATCATGGCGGTTCGATGAATCGGACAGCGCTATTCTTTTTGAGAATGTTAAAATTCCATGGGAGAAGGTGGTATGTCACAACAATCTCGAGATGACGCGAAACATCTATATGATCAGCCCCGGCCACGCTCTTGCAAACCATCAAGCAAACGTTCGATTTTTTGAAAAGCTGAAGCTGATCGTTGGCGTCGCTGGGGCATTAGTCGAAGCTAACAATGTGGGTCACATTCCTGCTGTTCAGGGCGTGCTCGGTCATTTGGCAGCAATGCTCGCATCGCTTGAAGGAATGATCATGGGGCAAATCCAGTCTGGTGAGGAACACGCAGCCGGATACCATACTATCAATCGGAGGTATATGTACGGTGCTCTCCATTGGTGCAGCAACAACCATTCGCAAATCTGCGATATGGTACGCGAATTGATGGGCGGCGGATTTTTCCAGATGCCGGCAGATTCATCCGTGTTCGAAGATGCGGCGATGAGCGAAACATTTGAAAAGTATTGGTCAGTGCAGGGGAAGACTGCGAAGGAACGTATGAAGCTATTCCGCTTAGGCTGGGATTTGCTTGGGTCAGAATTCGCCGGTCGTCATATGCAGTACGAAAAATTCTATGCAGGTCCTGGCCATGTAATGAACCTATATAGTTATTTCAATTGCCCTTGGGACGATCTTAAGGGGTTAGTTGATGAAATTATGTCCGGCTATGACGCGCCGTAGCGGATGCAAGGCGCCCTAGTAAATTGGAGCGGGTGAAGGGAATCGAACCC
>CAYZMI010000049.1:0-9324 GCA_964479475.1 uncultured Rhodospirillaceae bacterium
CTTCTCAGTGCGTAACAGATAGACGCTTGTCCCAATAATGACCCCAGCGCCCGCGAAACTCCAGATACCCGGTATCTCAGAAAACCAAATTATCCCAAGAATAAAAGCATAGACGATCCGCAAATAGTCAAATGGCATGACAAAACTGGTTTCGCCCAAACCGACACCATGGGTAAATAGCCCCTGGCCGAGAATGCCAAGTGTACCAGTCAGTATCAGCAGGGATAGCTCGTTCCACGTCGGGGTTTGCCATGTCATCATCGCTGGAACAAAAGCAAACAAGGTCGTGAAAACGGCAAAATAAAACATGATGGTAACAGTGTGTTCTGTGCGGGTCAGGAGTTTTACGGTTAGGACGACCAACGTACCGAAAATCGTTCCCCCAAGAGCTGATAGAGCCCACGGATCAAAACCGGAGCTGAATGGTTTAGTTATTAGTAGAATACCTCCAAATCCGATGGCTGTTGCGATTGCGCGTCGGTATCCTACTATTTCGCCCAAAAATATGGCTGCGATTAAAATCATAAAAAGTGGACGTGAAAACTGAATTGTAACCGTATCGGCAAGCGGTATATGGATAAGCGCGAAGAAAAAGAACAAATTTCCCACGAAACCCACAAATCCACGCGTCGCGTGAAGCCCGATTTTACCAGTGTGAGTGATCTTGAATCCCATACGCCAAATGACGGGCAGGATTACGATTAACCCTGCGAGAAATCTGACGAAAAGGACCTCGAATGCTGGCAAAGTCTGACCTAATTGTTTGACCAAGGAAGCCATCACAATCAGCAAAAAGGCACCAACCGCGACAAAGCCCGCGCCGCGAATGTTGGCTGGAATGCGACTCCAGTTTGCTACCAAACGCTTAATTGGAATTGGTAGGTGCTTTAGTCTTCTCTCGAGGTTTCGTTCAGATGACATTCGAATGGCGCAAATTTGATGTAGTAATATTAACCGTTACGAACTATTTGCTCGTCTCGATAGGAGTTGTCAAAGGTGTTCGTAGGCATCTAGTAGATTTGGTGACCCAATCGTCGGAGGATCGGATTTATTTGGGCTCGATGCCCTGGGAAAATAGGGCCTGACGGTATATTTGAATTTATTTGCTTGGGAAAAATTGATTATCTGGTCGTGGCAAGCCCATGTTTTCGCGCAGGGTTGTGCCCTGATATTCAGTTCTATAAAGACCGCGTGATTGGAGGACCGGTATAACCCTGTCTACAAAATCGTCGATACCTTCGGGTACGTAAGGGAACTGGATGGTGAAGCCATCGCTACCGTATGTCATTAACCATTCTTCCATTTCATCCGCAATTTGTTTCGGCGTTCCTAATATGCAAAGACTTGAATGCCCGCCCATCCGCTGTGCCAGTTGTCGAACGGTAAGGTTGTCCTCGCGAGCCACACGGATTGCGCGCTCCCGGCTACTTTGTCCTGCGTTGCTCTCTGGAATGTCCGGGAGGGGGCCATCGGGGTCGAAATTAGATGCATCATGTCCTAGGGCGATGGAAAGTGAAGCAATAGCACTTTCATAATGCACTAAACTATCGAGTTGAAGACGTTTTTCCCGCGCTTCTTCACGAGAACTTCCGACGATGACCATACAAGCGGGCAAAATTTTCATATGTCCAGGATTGCGGCCAATTTTCTCCATGCGGGATTTTACGTCAGTATAGAACGACTGACCGGCAGCAAGGTTGCTTTGTGCAGTAAATACTGCTTCAGCCGTTTCGGCGGCCAGTTGACGGCCTGGATCTGAGGCGCCTGCTTGGACAATCACCGGATACCCTTGAATTGGCCGGCCGATGTTCAGTGGGCCACGGACTTTGAGATACTTTCCGTCATGATCCAGGACATGCATTTTTTCAGGATTAAAAAAGATACCCTTGTCCTGATCCCGGATAAATGCATCGTCCGCCCAGCTATCCCATAGGCCAGTAACGACGTCATAGAATTCCCTCGCCCGGAGGTAACGCTCGTCGTGCTCCATGTGATCTTCTCGGCCAAAGTTCATCGATGCGTTGGGATTTGCTGTTGTAACCACGTTCCACCCGGCACGACCCCCACTAATGTGATCGAGAGAAGCAAATCTGCGGGCGACATGATAGGGCTCATCATAAGTTGTCGACCCGGTTGCTACCAATCCGAGATGTTTTGTAAACATCGCAAGTGCAGGCAATAAGGTCATAGGTTCGAACGAGGTAGGAGTCGAAGAGCGCTGGAGCGCATCCATGGGCATATTAAGCACAGCTAAGTGGTCAGCCATGAAAAATGCATCAAACTTTCCGACTTCCAGCTTTTGCGCAAAACGTTTTAGGTGCTCAAAATTAAAGTTGGCATCCGCATAGGCACCCGGATAGCGCCAAGCGCCGGTATGTATTGTAATTGGGCGCATGAAAGCCCCAAAATGTAGTTGACGTTTTTCTCCCATCCGGTGATCGCTCCGCCGATGCCGCGCATAACCCAATGCCATACACTGTAAACCCGTACTGCAAATTCTAATGTAACCTATACCGTTGCGTCCACGCGATTAGCCTCGTAACGTCTTTGAAAAGCATATAAACGGGGAGAAATAGGATGGCACAAAGCTCGCAACGGGATGGCTTAGAGAATGGTGACACAGTTGTGGTGACTGGGGCTGCACAAGGGTTGGGGCGCGGTATTGCACTTCGATTGGCGGAAGATGGCGCTAAGCTCTGTTTATGGGATGTAAAAAAAGAGGGGCTGGAAGAAACCGCCGTTTTGTGTCGAGAGGTGGGTGCTGTAGACGTGATGGCCTCCCAAGTAGATGTAGGCGATAAGGCATCGGTAGATTCAGGAACGGATGCTGTTCTTTCCGCTTGGGGGGCACCTTATGGATTAGTAAATAATGCAGGTATTTTTTCGCGATTGACTGTTCTGGAGATGGGGCTCGAGGACTGGGATCGCATGCTGCGTGTGAACGTGACTGGATGTTTCTTATGTGCCAAGGCGTTAGGGCCGGCGATGATCGAAGCGGGTAGAGGTGCCATTGTAAATTTCTCGTCCGGAAGAGCGTTGAATGGAGCTGCACAGGCTGTTTCTTATGGGACTACGAAAGGTGGTGTTCTAGCGTTCACAAAAGGTCTTGCAATGGAATGGGCAACTCATAGCATTCGTGTCAATGCAATCATGCCGGGTGTTGCGGAAACCGCGATGCCCTTGGAAGGAACTGATCGCGAAGAGCTATTATCTCGAGGCAGTAGAATCCCACTGGGTCGTATTGCTCAACCCGAGGATCTCGCTGCGGTGGTGTCATTTTTGCTCAGCCGTGATGCCGCCTATATGACCGGTCAGGCCCTCGGCGTAAATGGTGGCGCGCTAACTGTGCCTTAATTTTTAATTTTCGGAGTAGAAAATATGGCGAATGAAGGAAAATTAACCGGGTGCGTTGCCCTCGTAACAGGGGGTGGTGGTGCAATTGGTGGTGCGATTTGTCATCTCTATGCCGGCGAAGGTGCAAAGATTTTAGTTGCTGACGCGCGCGCCGATGCAGCGGCGTCGGTTGCCGAAGAAATTGGTAATGCAGCGCGACCGTTTGACCTCGATGTTTCTGATCCTATACAGGGCGCTGCGGCCGTCGATGCAACTGTAGAAGCTTTCGGCTCCCTTAACGTTTTGGTCAATGTAGCGGCTACAACTACGCCTGATAATTCGGTAGAAGACCTTTCGCTTGGGGATTGGAATGAGGCGTTTGCGGTTAACTTGACCGGGCCATTCCTTATGTCAAAATTTGCCGTTCCCCAGATCCGGATGGCGGGCGGTGGCTCAATTGTCAATATTGCGTCGCAGTTGGGCCAAATAGGTGTTCCTAACCGGTCCGCCTATTGCACGACCAAAGCGGCCTTGATTCACCTTACTACCATATTGGCGTCCGAAGTTGCCAAGGACAATATTAGGGTAAACTCCATTTCACCGGGAGTAATACAAACGCCACGGACTTTGCGTCGTTTTGATAAGATTGAAGAGTTCCAAACCTCCCGAGGACCTCTTCATATGTTAGGCCGCGTCGGTCAGCCGGAAGAAGTGGCTAAGGCCGCGCTATTTTTAGCTTCAGAAGATGCCTCTTTTACGACTGCAACTGATATTCTGGTGGATGGTGGGTATATCTATTTGAAACGGCAACCAGAAACGAAATAAAAAATCGAATGAAGCCGTGCTAACTAGACCTATCCCTTCAAGTGGTGAGGCCTTGCCCGTAGTTGGCTTGGGTACCTACCAAACCTTTGATGTTGGTAATGATGTTCGCAAACGACGATTGTTAGCCGAAGTTGTACGAAAATTTTATAAATCAGGTGGCTCACTGATAGATTCTTCACCCATGTATGGGCGGGCGGAAGAAGTATGTGGCGATGTATTGGCATCTATCTCCTTGACGGCCAGTGTATTTCTAGCAACCAAGGTTTGGACCCACGGGCAATGTCGTGGTGTAGATCAAATGCGCGAATCCATGGCTAAACTTCAAACCGATCAAATCGATTTAATGCAAATACATAATTTAGTAGATTGGCGGCGCCATCTTTCGACTATGCGTGAATGGCAGGCGCAAGGAATGCTTCGCTATCTCGGTATCACTCATTACACTGCTGGGGCATTCGCGGAACTCGAAGAAATAATTACTCGTGAATCCATTGATTTTGTTCAACTGCCATATTCGATAGCGCTCCGGACGGCCGAAAGTCGAATTTTGTCGGTCGCGGCGGATCACGGTGTCGGCGTTATAGTGAATCGCCCCTTTGAAGGTGGTAGCTTGTTCGATGCCGTTGATGGTATTTCCATCCCGACTTGGGCCAATGAATTTGATTGCTCAAATTGGAGTGTATTTTTTCTTAAATATCTCATCTCTCATCCCGCGGTGACTTGCGTTATACCAGCGACCAGAAATATTGATCATTTGGTGGACATGTTGCAGGCTGGTATTGGTGTGCTTCCTGACGACAGTCAAAAAAAGCGTATGAACTCGTTTATCGAAGAGCTTTAGCTACCTGACATAGATGAAACGCGTAAATCATCAAACTTAAGGCTGTTGTTGTACGCGGGCAGGAACATGATAATACATTAGTACATATATAGTAGGAGTAGTATGAAATGTCTGGTGTGAAGAAGGCTAATGGCCACCGGCTTGATGGAGTTTTGCCCATTGCTCAAACGCCGATGCCAGGGCCGCATCCGACGCAGGAGGACGTCGGGTTTGATCTAGAACCGACGTTGGCCGCTATTCGGCCTTTGCGATCTAGCGTACCTCCGGACTGTCACTCCGCCGCGACACTTGGAACAGAACGGGAAGGCAGTGCAATTCTACTCGATGAAACGGGTATTTTTCTAACAATCGGTTATTTAATTGTTGAAGCCACTGACGTGCTTATTGGTGGTACAGATGGCGATCCAATTGATGCGCAGTGCATTGGTTACGATCACGAGACAGGTTTTGGTTTGGTTCGAACAGTGGAACCGCTGGATATTCCTCCCATCAAAATTGCACCTAACATAGCGACTGTTCAACGTGACTCACCCGTTGTCGTCATTTCTCATGGCGGCGTCGAACAATCCTTGTTGGGTAACGTTGCGGATCGCCGTCTCTTTGCTGGTTCGTGGGAATATATGTTGGAATCCGCGATTTTCACTTATCCGCTTCATCCACACTGGAGTGGAGGCGCCGTCGTGGATCGAGAAGAGGGTCATTTGGTGGGCGTCGGGTCCTTATTTGTGCAGGGTGTAGGCGGCAGCGGTGGCGAAGACCAGGGAAATATGTTTGTACCAATTGATTTGCTGGCCCCGATCTATGACGATCTTGTCAAACTTGGAAAATCTACAAAAGCACCGCGACCATGGCTTGGGATGCATACCACTGAAGCGCTCGGTCATCTCGTCGTAGCTGGGGTGTTTGATGAAGGTCCTGCTGACTCCGCTGGCATCCGTGCTGGAGATTTAATCGATTGTGTCGAGGACGAAGAAGTGAAAACACTTGAGGAAATGTACCGAAAAATGTGGTCTGTCGGCGATGCCGGCGCAGATGTGAAATTCGGTGTCATTCGTGGTTCGCGCGGTCTTGACGTCATTGTTCGCTCTGCTGATAGACGTGAGTTTTATACGATGCCGCTTCGGCACTAACCAAATTAAATCATTACCAATCTAATAATGTAGAGTTGGTAGTTGCCGATCTCTAACAAGCTTTCCGGTGTAGGTTTGGGCAAGCACTCGTTAACAGCATTCTGGATCATTGACCGACCACTCGTGTTGGACATCAGGATCTTTTTCGTTGTCGGCTTGAGTGTCTTTCAGTTGGGAAAATTCAACCTCCGACATGAGTTCAGATAGAGCCCAAACAGCCATCGCTCGAATTAAACTGGACTTATCACTTAAGCGATGAAGTAAGGTGGGTATAAATGTTTTGTCACCGCTATTACCGATTGCGATAAGGACATTACGAACAAACCGTTCGCGTCCTAAGCGCTTAATTGCTGATCTTGAAAATAGATTTCTGAAATTTTGATCATCTAAATTGGCTAAATTCCTAAGACGTGGTGCGGTAAGTCCCATCCGTGGGGCGAGTTCAGCATGGTTTGTGGGAGACGCAAATTTGTTCCAAGGACAGACAGCCAGGCAATCATCGCAGCCGTATATTCTATTACCAATGGCGGTTCTAAATTCTCTCGGGATATGGCCTTTATGTTCGATAGTAAGATAGGAAATGCAACGCCGGGCATCCAACTTGTAGGGTGCCGGAAATGCATTGGTTGGACAGACCGACAGACAACGTGAACAGTTGCCACAATGATCAGCTTCGGGATTGTCAGGGGAAAGTTTCAGTGTTGTATAAATTTCCCCCAGGAATAGCCATGAACCCCATTTACGCGAAACTAAATTCGAGTGTTTGCCCTGCCAGCCAACTCCCGCAGTTTCAGCTAATGGTTTTTCCAACACTGGTGCTGTGTCGACGAATAGCTTGACCTGTTCGTCGAAGGTTTCGGCGATATAACGCGCAAGCAGTCGCAATTTTTTCTTTAGAACGTTGTGGTAGTCGCGCCCTTGCGCATAGATTGATATGGCCCCTTGGGATTTTTTATCCAAGATCAATAGCGGGTCGCGGTCTGGTCCATAATTCACCCCAACAACTACGACGCTACGGGCGTCCTTCCATAGGGCATCAGGGGAACAACGGAGCGACACCCGCTCGGCCATCCAGCCCATGTCTCCATGATAACCATTAGCTAGAAATTCAGTTAGGCCGTTGCGAGCGTGTTCATTCAACTGTGCTGGCGCGAACCCGACCGCGTCGAAACCCAAGGCCAAGGCACGCTCTCTGACAGCGTTTTTTTTTGATTTGTCACCTATTGTGTCCGTCACCCGCGGCCGCGATAGGATGCGACGCCTTGATCGGGGATCCATAAATCCGAAGGCGGTGCCGCCGTTTGGTAAAATACATCAATGGGAATTCCTCCCCTTGGATACCAGTACCCCCCAATCCGTAGCCAAGTTGGTGTTAGAAACTTTTGTAAGCGCTTGGCAATGCCTACTGTGCAATCTTCGTGAAAATGTCCATGATTACGGAAGGATGCTAGGAATAGCTTTAGGGATTTGCTTTCAACTAGCCAGGCGTCAGGAATGTAATCGATAACCAAATGTGCAAAATCAGGCTGGCCCGTCACCGGACACAGAGCCGTAAATTCAGGGCAAGTAAAGCGGGTGACGTAAGCCGTACCCCGATGCGGGTTATTGATGCGCTCAAGTACGGCGTCTTCGGGTGATACGGGAAGGGCCGAAGACCCGCCCAGATGCGTAAGTTCTTCTTCAGTCATGGCACCCCATCGGGCATTTGTTCTGCATGATATTCCATTGCAAATTCGGCCAAGCTGCCGGCTTCTATCGCTGTGCGAATATTCGACATTAGACTTTGATAATAGTAGAGGTTGTGTGCTGTCAAAAGCATTCCAGCAAGCATTTCTCCAGCTTTAATCAAATGGTGAAGGTAGGCGCGGCTGTAATTTTTACAGGTTTCACAGCAGCATGTCGCATCTAACGGCTCTGAATCGTCCGCGTGCCGCGCATTCCGCAAATTGAGCGTCCCGCGTCGCACAAATGCTTGAGAGGTGCGCCCCGACCTTGTGGGCATAACGCAGTCAAACATATCGATGCCTCGTTGTACTGCACCGAGGATGTCGCCCGGTCTTCCGACACCCATCAGATAGCGCGGCCGATCAATGGGTAATGAAGGTACAGTGGCGTCGAGCACTGCAAATGTCGTTCCTTGTCCTTCTCCGATGGCCAATCCGCCAACGGCATACCCATCAAATCCGATACTGATAAGCTCCTCTACAGATTGCTGTCGCAAATTAGGAAAAACACTGCCTTGAACGATACCGAACAAACCACAGTCGGTGCGAGGTTTGAAGGCTTCCTTGCATCTTTTGGCCCAACGCATAGACAGTTCCATTGAATTTTTTGCATCCTGTTCGGACACTGGCCAAGACGTACACTCATCCAACACCATAGTGATGTCGCTTCCTAAAAGGTGTTGAATTTTAACCGCTCTTTCAGGTGTCAATTCTATCTGTGCGCCGTCGATATGGGACTGAAAGACGACACCCTCTTCGCTGATAGTACGACGCTTTGCCAGCGAAAAGACTTGATATCCGCCGGAATCAGTCAAAATTGGTTTGGGCCAATTCATAAATCGATGCAAACCACCCAGTGCATTGATTCGTTTTGCACCCGGGCGCAGCATCAGGTGATAGGTATTACCCAAGATTATTTCGGCGCCGGTAGCGGCGACATCTTCGGGGCGCATCGCTTTGACCGTGCCAGCTGTCCCTACCGGCATAAAGGCGGGAGTATTAATTGTGCCATGGGCAGTATGCAGGATACCTCGTCTAGCTTTGCCCGACTTTGCAGCAATTTCAAATGTTAGAATTTCATCGGTCACAACCGATCCTCGCGATGTAACAAGCAGGCGTCACCGTATGAGTAAAAGCGGTATTTTCCTGCAATGGCGTGCCCATACGCTAATTTCATACGGGATAAACCTGAAAATGCAGATACAAGCATAAATAACGTTGATCTGGGTAAGTGGAAATTGGTTAGAAGCAGGTCGACTGCCGAAAATTTATAACCTGGTGTAATGAAGATGTCGGTGGTTCCTTCGAAAGGTATTATCGCACCATTGGAATCAACTGATGTTTCTAACAGGCGGAGTACAGTCGTGCCGGCAGCAATTACTCTGCCGCCAAAGGATCGCGCGGCATTTATTTGTCCGGCTACTTCGGGTGTAATTTGTCCCCATTCTGAATGCATTTTATGGTCTTCAAT
>CAYZMI010000049.1:9424-15638 GCA_964479475.1 uncultured Rhodospirillaceae bacterium
CGGCTACTTCGGGTGTAATTTGTCCCCATTCTGAATGCATTTTATGGTCTTCAATGCGGTTCGTTTTGACCGGTAGGAAGGTGCCCGCACCAACGTGGAGTGTAAGCTTTGCGACCCTTACGCCAGCGGCTTGGATGTTGGATAGTAGCTCGTTGGTGAAATGTAAGCCTGCAGTAGGTGCAGCCACTGCACCGACGTTGGCGGCAAATACTGTTTGGTATGTTTTATGGTCTACCGAATACCCCTCTTTTGGACGGCTGATATATGGCGGCAAAGGCATAATTCCAAAGCGCTCGATCGCGTTTATTATGTTAGATTGTTCAAATTTTAGACTTATCTCACCAGCGTCTAATTTTTCCTCAACAAAGGCGCTTAATTCAGGTGCAAAATTAATTAGGTCGCCGACGCTAAGACGTCTTGCCGGCCGCGCGAAGGCCCGCCACCGGAATTCGTCAATGCGCATATGCAAGGTGACTTCCACGTTGGCTTTTCCACGTTTACCTAATAGTCGTGCGGGGAGCACCTTTGTGTCATTGAGCACCAACATATCGCCTGAACGAAATATGCTTGGGAGGTCTCTCATCGTTTTATCAATAAAATTATTGCCTACCAAAAGTAACCGGCTCGCATCTCTAGGCGTTACAGGTTGCTGAGCGATCAAGGTTGTTGGCAACTCGAAGTCAAACTTATCCGTTTCCATGGCGTGCTTCACTAACATTTTGTGGTAAATCCGCAAAGCACAGACCCCCTGTTCCGAGGAACATCTTTTGTGCTAAGGGGGGAAACATTCTCGCCAGCGGTTTTCGCATGTCCCAATATAAGTCTTGGTTTGCCAATCGGTTCGACGCTGTCCCTGCTCCAATCATGGGGATGGGAAACATGCTGATTTCGGCTTCTACTATCTCCGGTATTAATGGTTTCGTTGTTCATCTATCGCACAGCATGCACGTTTTCGAAATCGCATTTTTTCGCCAATTAATCGGTTTTTTGTTTATGTCCGCTGTCTTTTTGCGCGGCGGATTACGGCCGCTTATCACGCGTCGATTTGGGCTTCATGTAGTTCGATCGATCCTCAACGTGATTGCTATGCTTGCTTTTTTTTATGGTTTGACGCTGGAACCTTTGGCCAAAGTAGTATCATTGAGCCTGACGGCGCCGCTATTTGCCACGCTTGGTGCAGTGCTTTTACTTGGCGAAAAATTGACACGCCCCCGACTGATTTCTCTTGTTGTGGGGCTGGTAGGTGCCCTCATCATATTAAGACCTGGCGTTCAAGCAGTGTCCTTAGGTGCACTATTAGTGCTTTTCTCAAACTCAGTTTGGGCTGTTGCGCTTGTTGTTATCAAAATTTTATCACGTACGGATTCGTCGGTTACCATTGCACTTTATGCCACTCTTTTGCAAACGCCTGTGGCGCTAGTATTCGCATTATTTTTCTGGCAAATGCCTACTCTGGAACAGCTAGGTTACCTTGTGATCATAGGTATCGGTGGCACGTTTGCACAGATTTGTTTGGGAGAGGCTTTCAAGCATGCAGACGCTACACTGGTTCTACCCATCGATTTTACAAAACTCGTATGGGCAAGCCTCATCGGCTATGTGTTTTTTAATCAAATTCCCGAAATTTGGATTTGGATTGGTGCGTGTGTTGTGTTTTGCGCCGTCTTTTATAACGCGTATCAAGAACGGGGATCGAAGCCGAACCGATGAAGTGATGCACCTTGATCGCGCAACCAAGCCCGACCTCGTTCTAGGTCGTCCGTCAAATGATTGACGATTGTCCAAAATCGCTTCGAATGATTCATTTCTTTTAAATGTGAAACCTCATGGGCCACCAAATAATCGAGTGCATATTCCGGCGCCATAATGATACGCCACGAGAAACTCAAATCACCCTTTGGCGAACAACTACCCCAACGGCTCGCCATATCTCCGACTGTTATTCGTCTAAATTGTTGATTAATGAGTTGCGATTTGTCTTCTGCACGGGCTTTCAACTCGTCTTTCGCTCTATTTTGCAGCCATCGACGGATATCTTCCGGCACATTTTCCGGCGGGGCAGCAACGTGTAGCGTCTTGCCTATGAGCCAGACGCTACGAAACAATTCGTCGGTTCGACAAATCTTCTTGGGCTGATCCAGGAGAGGAATTACGGCGCCGTCTTCAAAGGGTACTGGTGGCGGCAGTGTGGCTAAATGGGCTTTAAGCCAGCTTGCTTTGTCCCGAGCAAATGAAAGCCCCTGTTTGATCGAAGCGCGTATCGGTACAACGAGCTCGAAACCACCAGATGCAGGTATGACCCGAAGCGAAATACGCTTAGCGCGCTCGCTACGGCGTACGCGCAAGTCAATTTTATTGCCATCTGGCAATGCGACGGTAGCGGTTCTGAAAAGCGGACTCGACACGGACATGCTACTATGATTGCCCACAAAAAACGGTGTCGGCAAGAGGTTTGGTTGAGGTGTTCACCTTATGTTTTTGATTTATAAAAGTGGCGAAAAGTGGTTTCAGGTCAAATAGTTGGCGGTTGGCTGTCGTCAGAAAAAATAGATTTGGTTACACATGAACAGGGTGCATATGGAATATTGATTCGGCTTGACCGGAGGTTAAACACGACTATCGGGTCGTTGGGTGGTGTAACGTTATCGTCTGGAAGCTATCTTTATCTGGGTAGTGCTTATGGTTCCGGTGGCCTCAGGGCCCGCCTGCGCCGTCATCTGCGCGTAAAAAAATCATTACATTGGCATATTGATAGAGTTACGGCTCAGGGGAAAATCACAAATTTATTTGTTTCGCCGCACGGATTAGAATGCGGTTTGGTGCGCCAGGTTCTACGAGTGCCCGGTGTGAATTTTCCAGTCAAAGGGTTTGGTAGTTCAGATTGCAAACAATGCCCGGCGCATTTTTTGCGTATTCCTGATCCTCTTAATACTTCTATCCAGACCATTTTATCGGTCAGGTGAGGTTTATTCCGTCGTCTTCTCCGTCGGTAAATACTCCGCACATACTTCGATCGTCTGGCGCAGGGTCCGGTCCTTATCGACGGTTTCACGAATCTCATCGGCGAGGGGTGTTTTTTCCATCAGCTGATATAGGTCAGCGGCACCATTGTGAAAGGCGCCAGTTAACCCGATCGACGCCAAAGTCTTTGCAATTTCGCGCATTTCTCCAATATATCGGGCGGAAACGGCTGGAAGTGCTGGTGTCATTCGCTCCATACGACTAAGCGTTGCTTCTTGGCTATACGTTAGTTCTTCGAATAGCTCGTCTGCCACACCGAGGCCTTCGGCAGCGATTAGTAGAGCGGCATGAAGTGCACTTGTACCTTTTGTTATACCGGCATAACACATTTTTACGGCCGATCCGCGGCCCACCTCAGGCCCGCACTGCTTGATCGAGATACCTACTCCGTCAAATTCGTCCATCAATTTGGCATCAGAGCCACTGACAAAAAACCGAGTTGGTTTAGGGCCTTTTCCGGGCGGGTTTCCTACGATGCTGCCGTCGATAAATTTTGCACCTGCAGCGTTGATCACATCGGCCATTTGTCGCGCAGTATCTGGTGCCACTGCGTTGCAATCCGCGTAGGGTGGTGTGCAGCCGGTGCGCCTCATCGCATCTGCGACTTGCTGAGCCGTCACAAGCCCAAATTCTGGTGGCATAATGCACAGTACGATGTCGGCTTCTGCAATTGCTGAATCTATCTTACCAACGTTCTTTAAAGCATTTGATTGTGCTCGTTCTAGAGTAACTTTGCTGCGATTTTCTAAACAGACAATAACGTCGTAACCTTTTTCGCTCAGTGCGCCACCTACTGCGCCGCCCATTTCCCCTGGATGCAAAATTGCTACTGTTTTGAACGCCATTCTGATTCTCCCCAGAAATATTTGTTCTAGTCTAAGGTGGCTTTCCTATTTTCACTAGCTGCGCGCGAAGCGGTCCGATAGGACCAACCCCAAGTTACGGCGCGCAATGTAATGAGGGCGCCAATTGCTGGAATAATGGCCGTCGCGCCTAGCACCCAAAGAGCCACCGTAGCGATGGTATCGCGCCCTGCACCTTGTTCAAGACCTATCAAGTTAGCAATTAGCCCGGCGCCGGCGGCGCCAAATGCAACACCTAAGGTCCTGATGGTGGGCATTGCTGAAACGGTGACGCTTTCTTCTCCCTTTCTTGGGACATCCATGCCATATGCGGTCATAAGCACATTAGTAGCCCCAATACCTACACCGACCAATGCGATAAAAATTGCGATCAAAAGCTGAGGACCAGTTAGGACCGCGATTGTAAATCCCGCAGTAGCTATTGAGGATAGTACCAAGCCTGACACAGCGGTGACGCGCTCCCACCCATCTGTAAACCCGCTGACGGCAAGGGATCCGATTGTCCAAGCGATTGAGAACACAAGGCTGAGATAGCCAATATAAAGCGGTGTAACACCGTGCAAAACCTGTAGAAATAGCGGCACAAATATCAGCAAAGAAGAATGGGTGGCGGAAATGATAAAATATACCCAGTAGGACAAACCTACTGGAGTAGCTAACGACAAGGCACGTTGGGGAAACAGTCTTGGATCGGCGGCATCGTCAAGTTTGAAGGTTCCCCAGATTAAGAAGACCGAAAACGCTAACAAAATACCGCTTATTAGCACTTGTTTTTCGAACTGGCCAGCAAGTCCCACAGCCATCACTCCACTGCCTAAAAGTGCCAACCGCCGCCAGGGTAGCCGCCGTTGGGGGGCCGAAGCCTCAGATTCAGGGACTGACCGCCCTATCATCCAAAGAAAAAGCAAACCAAAAGGGACCGTTGCCCAAAATGCACCGCGCCACCAATCGATTTCGCCAAATACACCTCCAATGGCCGGTCCGATTACAGCTGCAATACTCCATGTAGTGGTAATAGTGCTGAGCATGCGAGTCCGAATCCAAGGCTCATAGAGATCCCGTAACAATGCCATGGACTGTGACAGTACAAATCCGCCTCCAATGCCTTTAATCAAGCGGGCCACTAGTAATGTCGCCATATCAGGTGGAAGGGCGCACCCAATAGTCCCAATGAGCATTACAATTCCGCCCCAAAGATAGCCTCTGCGCTTCCCGAATCGAGTGCGCATATGAAATCCGCATGCAGCGCCCATGATTGACCCAACCATGTAAATCATGGTGGGCCATGTGTACCAAGCGTGACCGCCAATATCCGCTACGACAGACGGCATAACGGTCGTTATGATGAAAATATCCAGTGCAAAAATGCCGACACCGAGATTAAGCAAAATTGTGTATACACTACGTCCATCGCGAAATAGATCGGCCCAAGCGGCCTTATCAATCCTCTTGTCGGTACTTGATTTGAGGTTGTTTGCCATTGTGGGAGTCT
Source organism: uncultured Rhodospirillaceae bacterium (assembly GCA_964479475.1). Taxonomy (GTDB): domain Bacteria; phylum Pseudomonadota; class Alphaproteobacteria; order MPNO01; family UBA2964; genus JAQBTY01. The sequence continues at coordinate 14,801 of CAYZMI010000049.1, forward strand.
AATAGCTGTGAACGGTCGAGCCAATACGCGCTATGAATGGGATAATACGGTTTGCATGCCCGATATAACTAGGGTGAGTTAACCATCTGTTTAGAGTTTAGGAAGGGTATCTTTATGAGTGGTCCGGATATTAATATTTCCCGTGATGACATTCTCGCTCGTGCTCGCCAAATGGTGCCTGTTTTGCAAGAGCGTGCGCGTGATGCAGAAATTGCGCGGCGGTTACCCAATCAGACGGATCAGGAATTTCGCGACGCGGGCTTTTATCGAATTATGCAGCCGAAAAATTTTGGTGGTTTGGAATTGGATTTCGGCACCCAGACGGAGCTTGCGGTAATTTTGGGACCCGGATGTGCTTCTAGTGCGTGGGTCGCTAGTGTAACAGCGTGCCACGGTTGGTTAATAGGAATGTTTCCAGCAAAAGCCCAAGAGGAAATTTGGGGGAAGGATCCTGAAACTACTATAGCGTCATCCTTTTTGGGATTTAAGCCCGAAGTAAAAAAGGTAAATGGGGGATTACACGTTAATGGCCGTTGGGGGTTTTCGAGCGGTGTAGACCATTGTCGTTGGGCCGTTATTCAGATCATGTTATCCCCCGACGAAAATAGTAGACCGTCAGTAGGTAAATTTGCGGTTATTCCGCTTGACGATTGTAAGATAGTGGATAATTGGCACGCCACTGGGCTCACCGCGACGGGGAGTAACGATATTGTCATTGAGAACACATTTATTCCGGAGCATCGGATTCTTGATTTAATGGATTTGCGGGGCGGCCCTACCCCTGGGAGCGAGATTAATTCTGGATATCTATATCGTTTGCCCCAACGTGCCACATTTT
>CAYZMI010000050.1:0-5120 GCA_964479475.1 uncultured Rhodospirillaceae bacterium
CCGTTAAAGAAATGGCTGTAAAGGCGCGGTCTGAACAAGAAGAATTAGCAAATAGGTTGTTGTCCCTAGAAAAACAAATTAATGCGAACAAAAAAGCGTCACGCCGCTCAAAGAAGTCCCTCACTAAGAAGAAACCTTAGATCTACTAATGCAAACAAACTTTTCCACAAATATTTGAGTCGTGCTCCCAGTTTTGGCTTGCACTACTAGTCACCATTTGGCACCCTAAATATTGGGGTTGATTGTTCTACTGCTACAACATATTCGATTTAATATCAGTAGCACGATATTCTAGAGCCACATCGTGAGCTCTCTCACGGTGTGACATAAATGGGGGACATTTGGATGGTGGCAGCTGCGGTCGAGCAATTGGATGACCAAATCGCTAATCCCATCGATTTGATAGAAAGTTTTTCTAGTGCTCATGGTTGGTCTTATGACCGCACCAGTGACAACGAATTGATGATCGAGGTCACTGGACAATGGACGGATTATCGTTTGTTTTTTTCGTGGCTCGAGGATTTGTGGGCCATTCACTTCGCTTGCGCATTCGAAATGAACGTACCTGATCACCGTCGTTCTTCAATCAATGAATTGTTGGCACGAATAAACGAGCGTATGGCGGTTGGACATTTCGATCTTTGGGCCGATCGAGGTCTACCTGTATTTCGTCAATCGACATTGTTGCGTGGCGCAAATGGTTTAAGCGTGGAGCAACTGGAAGATGTGGTAGAAATAGCACTTGCCGAGTGTGAGAGATTCTTTCCTGCATTCCAGTATGTGATTTGGGGTGGCAAATCACCAGCAGATGCGGTTGATGCGGCGCTGATTGAAACTGTTGGCGAGGCTTAGAACTAGCGACAATATTATTTGGTAAAGCCGCCCGCCCGCTCAGGTCCCTTTTAGCCTGAAGTGCTAAATTTTCTGTATATTTAATTACGGCAAATCTTTGAGGCCGGAAAGGTTTCGCAATGGATCAAAAAATACTCTTAGTTGGGTGCGGTAAAATGGGAAGTGCATTACTTGGCGGTTGGCTGGATCGGGGCATCATAGCGAAGGATGTCACTGTCGTGGAGCCATTTGGTGCCGACTATTTGCGGCAAAAATTTGGTGTTCACGTCGCTACGGAAACGAGCCAACTTGATGAAGATTATCGACCCGGGGTGGTTGTGTTTGCGGTTAAGCCTCAGGGGATAAATGAAATCGTATCGGCGTATTCCGAGTTTGTGCAGCCGCAGACGGTATTCCTATCCATAGCGGCCGGTCAGACCATAACAAAATTTCAGCGGCAACTCGGTGATAAGGCAAATATCATCCGGTGTATGCCAAATACCCCGGCGGCAGTGGGCCGAGGTATTACCGTTGCTTGTGGCAATGATTTGGTAACGGATGTCCACCGCTCAATCTGCCAAAAATTACTTCAAGCAGTAGGTGATGTGGAATGGGTTGACGATGAGGCGCTTCTCGACCCAGTGACAGCAGTGTCTGGCAGCGGTCCCGCTTATGTATTCTATTTAATGGAAACATTAACGAAGGCGGGTATTGTGGCTGGTCTCGAGCCCGAACTCTCCGCGAAGCTCGCCCGTAAAACCGTAATTGGTAGTGCCGAACTCGCTCATTTATCCGCAGAGCACCCCGAAAAATTGCGTCAAAACGTCACTAGTCCAGGGGGAACGACAGCGGCGGCTCTTGAAGTCTTGATGGCGGAAGATGGTTTGCAAGCTTTGATGGTCCGCGCCGTTGATGCTGCGACGAAACGATCGCGCGAGTTGGCGGGTTAAACTCACACCTCGGTCAGGCGCCCTTTGTAGGCAAAGGACCGATTGTCAACTCTGCCTGGTCACGCAGCGGTTGTAGCATTGATTTTAAACGTGCAAGAGCCCTCACTTCCAATTGACGAACACGCTCTTTCGATAAACCTAGTTCGTTCCCCAATGCCGCCCGACTCGGTGCAATTTCAGCGAAAAATCGTCGCCGAATAATGAACAATTCTCTTGGCGGTAGCCGAGAAAGAGCACGTCCGAGTCGGTCAAGCCAAACCCTGCCCTCATTTTTGGCTAGTAAATACTCTTCTGGTGTCGGCTTTCCATCTCGGAGAGAGCGCAATGCAGCCGAACCATCACTATTTCCCTGAAATGATACATCTAAGGAAATGTCTGGGCAGGCAATGCGGCGCGCAAAATTTAGAACCTCAGAAACTGATGTATTGAAACGGTCTGCGAGGTTCTTGGCAAATTCTTCGCTCAAGCTATCTCCGTCGACCCAATCGCCAACGCGGCGTCTCAAGTTAAAAAATAATTTTCTTTGAGCCGCTGTAGTGCCCATTTTCACCAAAGACCGCGAGCGTAACACATAATCTTGGATCGCTGCTCTAATCCACCACATCGCATATGTAGATAATTGGACATCCCGGTCCGGATTAAATCTCTTAAGTGCTTCCAACAGTCCCACAGTACCCTCTTGGATGAGGTCCGCTAAAGGATGCCCCTGATTCCGATAACGTTTTGCGATATGCAACACAAAACGTAGATGGCTGGTAATGAGCTTCGTAGCAGCTGAAGTGTCTCCCGATCGAATTCGCTTGAATAGCTCTTGCTCTTCGAATCGGTTCAGACGTGGCTGATTTAAGACAACCTGCAATAAGTTATTGTTTGAAGCATGGCGCATTCGATCTTACTGTAATCTTTATACCAACAAGGAGATTTGCACACTGCTTGGCCAGGTTCAACGATTTCTCAAAAAAAGCTGTGCTAGGATGGGTTGGGACGCCCGCGTAGACTGCTAACTACCATTGGAATAGAAGGATGGTGAAAAGATCTCCTCCAGCACGAGATCGTATTGTTGATGCCGCCCTGAAACTAGCGGCAGAACGTTCATGGCGACAGATTTCAAGTGGTGATATCGCTAGGGCCGCTAAAGTGTCTTTGACGGTGTTGCATAAAAATTTTAAGACAAAAACCTCCATTGTTATTGCTGTAATGGAACGGGTCGATCAAATTTTGATAAAGGATATAGACCCCTTTGCGGCAAATGAACCGCCGCGCGACCGACTTCTTGATGTACTTATGCGCCGATTAGATGCACTCACCCAAAACAAAGCAGCCATTTGTTCTATTCTTCGCGAAGTAACCTTTGAGCCTGCCAGTATTATCTGTTTAGCACCTCATTTTTATAGTTCCATGGCTTGGACTCTTGAAACCGCAGGAATTTCGCCAACAGGCATTTTTGGCGGGCTACGTGTAAAAGGGCTCGCCGTAATTTATATGGGGGCGCTCGTAGTTTGGTCCCGGGATGAAACGCCGGATCAAGCCAAGACCTTGGCATATTTAGATCGGCGTTTGCGTCAGGCGGAAATACTGCAGAACTATTTCGCCGATGATAGCCCATGGTCAACGCGTGCGAGGCATTAAACATAAGATAAATAAATGCCATGGAACCTGAAGTTGCTATGTAGAGTGATATAAATGTTGTTACATTGGACATATCCACCCATTTTTAGGGCCTGATAGAAGGTGTGTAAATTTCATACAAACTCCGCTTCCCAAATAGGTGTCTTCGAAAATTTCTCCGGAAAATTGCACCGCTGAATATTCGCAAAACTTAATGGTCGGAAGAAACACGTCGCGACGAAATTGACTTCAAGATATCCATCCGATCGTGCGGAAAGCGTTAGTCTTCATTATTATTATGTAAGTGCAGCAGAGCGTCTGGTTTACATTGATGGCAATATTCTTAACGGACAAATCCTATGTGAAATGCTATAAATTGATTAAATAGGCAGATGCAACCGCACGCGGGTACCTCCTTCTGGCGATTCTTCAATAACCAAGTCACCTCCTAATCCATGCATGACGTCTCGTGCAATCGTCAAACCAAGCCCGCTGCCCGCTTGATCTGGACCCCGTGCACTATCGAGACGGTAAAATGGTTTAAAAACTTCTGTCCTTTGATCTACTGGAATACCCGGCCCAGAATCATCTACAAAGATTTTAATCATGTCGCCAATTTGGCTTGCCTGAATGTCTGCGTTTCCTCCATAAATTATCGCGTTATTAATCAAATTCGTCATGCAACGGCGAAATGCGTTAGGGCGTAGCGGCACGCATAAATTACCCGTCATGCGCAGTGTGATTTCAATGCTGTTATTACTTACTCGATTTACGAGGTCTTCCAAAATTTCTCGTAAATCCTTTTCGACGACAGTTTCAGAACCTTCTCCGCGGGAAAAAGAAATATACTCCTCTACCATTTTTTCCATCTCTGAAACATCCGACTTTAATTCGTCCGCCGCTGCTGAATCCTCAATCATTGCTAACTGCAATTTCATACGTGTTAAGGGTGTTCGAAGATCATGCGAAACACCAGCGAGCATTTCGGTTCTTTGATTTATCATTCTTTGAATCCGGTCTCGCATGCGATTGAACGCTGCCGCTGCTTGGCGAATTTCTTTAGCGCCCTCCGGTTTGAAATTGGGTGCGTCGCGGCCTTTGCCAAAACTATCCACTGCGTTAGCTAATCGGCGGATTGGACGAACTTGGTTGCGCATGAAAATCATTGCTATGGTGAATAAAACAAGTGATGTGCCAACCATCCACATAAAAAAGATATAAGTAGTTGAACTAAAAAGCCTTTCTTTATCGACCTGGACTTCGATAATACCGTCTGGAAGTTGGACCTGAATAAAAACGATATCTTGACTGGATAAGGTGTCCATATGGAATGGGCGGCGTACTCGTTCACGTAAGGCATTGCCAAGCATCCGGTCCAAGATCACCTGTTCTGTCGTATGACTATCTTTTCGTATTATTCTCTCCGGTATGAATTTAATATTTAATCCAAGGCTAGATTCTGCGGTTTGAAATATAATGCCCTCGTTGTTATGGCCCGCAAAGCTACGACGGTACTCGATCACGCTAGCTATCTCTCCTGCAACAGCCGTGGTTAGGCGTCGAGTAATGGTTTCCCAATGTCGATCATAAAAAATCCAAGTGGCGACTAATTGTAAAAGAATGAGCGGCGTGACAATTATTAATAAGGATCTGCCAAGCAGAGAGCGTGGTAAAATTTGTTTTAGTTTGGCCATGGCTAGTTCTTTCAGTTTGGCCTCAACATGTAGCCTT
>CAYZMI010000050.1:5220-11509 GCA_964479475.1 uncultured Rhodospirillaceae bacterium
GCCTTCGATAGCACAATGTTTAATCAGATCCTCTCGGCTGACAGCCTCACCGGCCCGTAATGCGAGAGTTCTTAACAAACTCTCTTCCATTGTTGTTAAATGTACGGGCTTGTGACCACAACGCAGTTCGCCTTTATTTATGTCAAAATAATGATCGCCAAGTTGAATTTGAGTCGGCGCGCGGTTATTTGCACTGTGTTTTAGAATCCTTAAAATTCTCAGCACCAGTTCGCGTGGTTCGAATGGCTTTACTAAATAGTCGTCTGCACCCCGCTCGAGGCCGTTGATTCTATCTTCTGCTTCACCGCGTGCGGTCAATAATAGGATTGGGGTTTCGTCATTGTCCCTGATCGATTCAGTTAGAGATAAACCGTCTTCCCCAGGCATCATGACATCCAAAACTAAGAGATCAAACGTGAGCCCTGCCATAATTCTGCGTGCTTCCGCAGCATCGCTTGCAACAGAAACGAGAAAGTTGTTTTCGTTCAGATATCGACGAAGCAATTCTCGCAGCCGCGAATCATCGTCGACTACTAATATATGCGGCGAGTTCACCATAGGCCGGTATTATACCCTAATTGACTTGGTTTACTGCATTTTCATTGCGCTTCAGTACCTGGTGACTTTCTTGTAATCCGTACACAGCTGACAAAAAATCGTGTTATGCGACAAAAGTACCCGTCTTAATCTTCAACCGTTCTGCCGATTGACGAAAGATGACGAAGCGACTAAAAGAAGCGCGGGCCACGACCCCCCAACGGGTTGCGCCTCTTCTGTAAGGGAGAGTTTTATGAAGATGAATGAAAATCCCGCGCAACCCGTGCGGCGTCCTTTAAATCCGTGCTTTTCCTCAGGTCCATGCGCTAAACGACCTAATTGGTCGCCGTCAGTCCTGTCTGACGCTTTGGTGGGACGATCGCACCGTTCCGGACCCGGAAAAGCGCGTCTGGCTGAGGTACTCAAGCGCTCGCGCGCTATACTGGGTGTCCCCGAAGACTATCTTATGGGAATTGTTCCCGCCTCCGACACAGGCGCCGTAGAAATCGCGCTGTGGTCACTTTTGGGCGCACGTGGAACCGATGTCTTATCATGGGAAAGTTTTGGTTCGGGTTGGGCAACTGATATTACTAAGCAACTAAGGCTAGAATCGGTCAGAGTACTCCACGCAAAATATGGAGATCTCCCGGATTTGGCATTAGTCAATTGGGCCAGAGACGTGGTTTTCACTTGGAATGGTACAACGTCAGGAGTTCGGGTGCCAAATGGCGACTGGATACCCGATGATCGTGAAGGTTTGACAATATGCGATGCGACGTCTGCGGCGTTTGCAATGCCCCTTGCGTGGCAAAAGCTGGACGTCGTTACTTACTCTTGGCAAAAGGTTATGGGCGGAGAAGCACAACACGGTGTCTTAATCTTAAGTCCAAGGGCCGTTCAACGACTAGAAAGTTATATTCCGCCTTGGCCGTTGCCGAAGATTTTTCGTCTGACTAGCGGCGGAAAATTGAACGAAGGAATTTTTCGTGGGGAAACAATTAACACCCCGTCGATGATTTGCGTCGAAGACGCGCTTGATGGATTAAAATGGGCCGCTGATATCGGTGGTGGCGAAGCGCTAATTGCGAGATCAGAAGCAAATCTAAATTCCATTGAGAATTGGGTTGAGCAAACATCTTGGGTCGAATTTCTTGCCAAGAATCGATCAAATCGATCCTGCACGTCTGTTTGCTTGAGTATCGTTGACCCCTGGTTTCTTAATTTGGAGACCGACGCTCGGGCGGATATCCCAAAACGAATTGATACACTGCTCGAAATTGAGAATGTTGCTTACGATATCAATGGATACCGTGATGCACCACCTGGTCTGCGCATCTGGGCTGGGTCGACAGTGGAAACGGACGATTTAAATGGATTATTTCCTTGGCTTGATTGGGCCTTCGCGATGGCGAAAGTCGAATACACTGCAGGATCGTAAGTGAGATGACTATGCCAAAAGTATTAATTTCAGATAACCTCAGTTCCCGTGCCGTCCAAATTTTTAAAGATCGGGGCGTTCAAGCCGATGTAAGGACGGGTATGTCATCCGAAGAGCTAATCACTTATATCGGTGACTATGATGGGCTTGTCGTGAGATCCGCCACCAAGGTGACGCTGGAAGTCCTAGAGGCTGCAAATTCTTTGAAAGTAGTTGGCCGCGCTGGCATTGGCGTCGATAATATCAACTTGGAGGCAGCTTCCTCTCGCGGTGTGGTGGTTATGAATACACCCTTCGGCAATGCCATTACTACGGCGGAACACGCAATCGCAATGATGTTTGCTTTAGCGCGTCAAATTCCATTAGCCGATCACCTTACGCAGTCTGGGAAATGGGAGAAATCCCGTTTTATGGGGATGGAACTAACCGGAAAAACGCTTGGGGTGATTGGATGCGGTAATATTGGTTCGCGGGTGGTAGAGCGTGCCTTGGGCCTAAAAATGCGCACTGTAGCATATGACCCCTACTTGACACCTGAATACGCGCTGGACTTAGGCGTTGAGAAATTGGATTTGGAAGACCTATTTCAGCGGGCAGATCTCATAACTCTCCATACACCACTAACGGATGCGACGCGAGACATTCTCGATTCAACGGCTTTTTCCCAAATGAAAAACGGCGTTTTAATTATCAATTGTGCTCGTGGGGAGTTGGTCGTGGAAGAAGACATGAAAGACGCATTGGCTTCTGGCAGTGTTGGTGGTTATGCGGTGGATGTTTACGCCAAGGAGCCCCCCCAAAACTTCAGTTTATTTGGGATGGAAAATGTCATCGGCACGCCCCATTTAGGGGCCTCGACGGCAGAGGCGCAAGAGAATGTGGCCTTGCAAATTGCTGAGCAAATGTCCGAATATCTCCTTACCGGGGCGGTGATGAACGCGATCAATATGCCATCCGTTAGTGCTGAGGACGCCCCTAAACTTAAACCCTATATGTTGTTAGGAGAATTGTTGGGCAGTTTTGTCGGTCAGATAATTCGGTCGGGCTTAAAATCAATGACAATTGAATATGAGGGTCATGCAGCGGCAATGAACACCCGTCCCATGACCTCTTGTGCGATTAAAGGCGTTCTTTCGCCGATGCTTGATTCGATTAATATGGTCAACGCCCCCGTCGTTGCACGTGAGCGCGACATTGGTGTTTCTGTCGTTAGCCATGAGCGTGAATGCGAATATCAGACGTTAATGCGTCTGACGGTGACGACGGAGCGACGACAATTGTCGATTGCGGGTACGTTGATAGGTGGCGATAAACCACGGATCGTTGAAATTGCAGGCGTACCTATGGAGGCATCACTGGGCCCACATATGCTTTATACGATGAATCAAGATAAACCGGGCATAATCGGTGCGTTTGGCACCGCAATGGCGGAGGAAGATATCAATATTGCCAATTTCATTCTTGGACGGACTAGGCCCGGTGGTGATGCTGTTGCATTGTTGGAAGTTGATCATCCACTCAAGGATAGTGTCATAGAAAAGGCCCGCGCTTTGTCCAGTGTCTACGAGGTGACACCACTTTACTTTCCGGCCATGGAGCAAAAGGTCAGTCGCTTATAAAGGTATCCGTTCCTGCATCAAACCGTTCAAATAACCCATTATGTAAGTCACAATACCAACCGTGAAGATGTAGTTCGCCCTCAAAAACTGGATCCAACACCCATTGATAGGTCATTAAATTTTCAAATGATGTTCGCATAAATTCGTGACAGCACAATCGTGCGCGGTCGTTTTCGGTGATATCCGCCCTCAAAACGCGAGGCAACGACATGGATGCAAGTGCCACCCAACTTGGCAAATACTGCCCCTGCGCTACGATACTCGCTTCAGGTGCATTTTCTTTAATCAAGCTTTGCACTAACCCGCAATTTGGATGGGTTATCAAAATTATATGACAAACACGATGAATTTTTACGGCGAACTCCAGAGCTGCACCTACTGCCGTATCGGTCGCCTCGCCAGCTGACGGAGGTACTAATCCCCCGACAGTTCGTATGTCATAGATTTCACCCGGTACACAATCTGTGAGTACTAACGGATCTAACGGAAAATCTGGTGCAGCGATGAAGGCAGCTCTAGGCGTTGCTGTTGTTGAAATGTCGACATGTTGATTTAGACCTCCACGGTTTAGTATAAGGCGCGTTGTTGAGATCCAATCTTCTATTGAGCTCAAGTTGTGATCTGTCACAGTATCTGTGCTTACCGTATCTTGGATGCTGCGCCAAGGCTCCTTAGGCTTACCATTCTGGTATGATAATACGTCTACTCCTATTGTGTGAAATGAAGTCTCCAGCCATCATCATCCTAGGAAAGAAGAGGTGAGAATCTTTGATGGAACAATTCCGAGTTAGTGATTTAGTGCAAAAGGACCGAATTCATCGAAGAGTGTACACTGACCCTGCTATATTTGAATTAGAAATGGAGCGGCTATTTGGAAGAACTTGGCTCTACGTAGGGCATGACAGCCAGGTGAGAAAACCTGGCGATTTTTTTTGCACGCGTCTGGGTCGCAATCCAGTAGTGCTAGTTCGACATACAGATGAAAATATCCGGGTTTTGCACAATCGATGTGGTCATCGTGGTGCTAAAGTTGTCTCAACTGAAAGCGGTTCAAAACGTGAATTTCGCTGCTGCTATCACGGTTGGCGGTATGCGACAGATGGTCGTTTAATTTCAGTTCCGGCCCGACATGGTTATCCCAAAGGGGCCGTTGATATTTCGGATCCTGCATTTGGAATGCAGTCTGTTCCACGTGTTGATAGTTATCGTGGATTTGTATTTGCTTCACTTGCTGCAGAGGGCCCTTCGCTTTCTGAATTTTTGGGTCATATGAGTACATCTTTCGATGACTTGGTGGATCGTGCACCGGAAGGCGAGATTCAAGTTGCTGGCGGGATTGCACGTCATGTTTATCGTGGTAATTGGAAGCTAATATTTGAAAATGTAAATGACGGATTGCATCCGCTGAGTGTCCATCAGTCGTCTATCGAAGCCGCGAGGGTACAAGACGACACGGTTTGGAGCGACGGAACAGGAGAGATCGGGATTCGGCAAATGCGTCAAAATGGCGCCCCACTAGAATTTTGGGACAAGCAGGTTGGTCTTTGGGCTTATCCGCATGGCCATAGTTATTTAGGCGATTATCACGACGATGGAAAACTCGCTGTCGCCAGGCAGGACCCATCCTTCGAAGAGTACATCGCCAAAATGAAAGCCCGGAAGGGAAGCGACGCTGTTCATAAAATTTTGGGCATGACGAGATGGAATACTAATATTTACCCTTCGATTTCATTCATGAGTCAGTTTCGACAACTCCGACTTATACAACCTGTTGCCGTAGATCGCACAGAGGTTCTAGGATTTTGTTTTCGGCTCAAAGGTGCACCCGAAAAGATGTTCCGTGACACTATTCAGTTTGCGAACGTCACCAACGCCGTCGCGTCGCCCGTACTGACTGATGACCTTGAAACTTACGATCGGTTGCGGCGAGGTTTGGCTAGCGAGGGAAACGATTGGGTTCCCATGTCGCGTGGTCTTGGACGCGATACCCATGACGGTAATGGGGGATTACGAGCGGAAAACGGTCTGAGCGAGCTTCATATCAGAAATATGTTTGATTGTTGGTCAAAGTCTTTGGTGGCGGTGCCGTGAACTCTGATCCACTGGATAATATAAGGCTGAATGTTGGGGATTTTGAAAACTTTCTATTCCACGAAGCTGAACTATTGGACGGGGGCCACTATGATCGTTGGCTGGCGCTCTTTTCCTCATCTGCGTGGTATTGGGTTCCTATCCATCCCGATCAAGATAGTCCGCATGACATGGTTTCGATAATCTATGACGATAGACGGCTGATGGAGACAAGAGTACGCCGACTCTCAAACGAAAATATCCACGCACAGTCGCCTCCCTCTCGAACAAGTCGAATTATTGGAAACGTGGTTATAATGGAAACTGATGGAGAAAATTGGAATGAAGATTGCGAATTTATAATTTCATCGCGGTTTCAAATGGTTGAGTATCGGAACGAACAACAACGAATATTTGCGGGTCGCCAGCTTCACGGCTTGATCCAAGAAGGCGACACCTTCAAAATTTGTTGGAAGCGTGTCGATCTTGTCAATTGCGAAGGTATGATGGAAGGCATCGTTGTACCTTTCTGATAAATTAGGAAAAAGTTTGCGTGTTCATTGTAAAACCGCTAGATAGCGCCCGGCACGAGGCTGGAGAATTGCCCAGCAGAACATAACAAAAG
>CAYZMI010000050.1:11609-12731 GCA_964479475.1 uncultured Rhodospirillaceae bacterium
GCCTTAGATATGACTGAGCAAGAACGCAACGCCCTTTTGCCGGCTGGCCTCCGGGATGTTTTGCCCAGCGATGCCGCTTTTGAAGCGGAGATCGTCGAGCAACTTATCGCACATTTTGCCACACGTGGTTACGATCGGGTAAAACCACCTCTAATTGAATTTGAAGATGGATTATTGAGCGGTGCAGGAGTTGCGGTAGCCCCACAAACATTTCGTCTAATGGACCCGGTCTCACAACGTATGATGGGCCTGCGAGCCGACATTACGCCGCAAATCGCTCGTATTGCGCGGTCCAGGTTGGCTAATTCACCACGGCCTTTGCGGTTATCCTATGCAGGTGACGTATTACGCGTTCGCGGCACTCAACTTCGACCTGAACGTCAAATTGTTCAGGTTGGTGCGGAATTAATTGGTTCCCCAGCTTCCACTGCCGATGCTGAAATAATTACCATGGCGATTGATGCTATAGCCAATCTCGGCATTACCGGACTATCGGTAGATCTAACAGTGCCACAATTGGTGCCGAAAGTTTTTGCACAATTTGAAATTCAGCAGGAGGAAGCTGTTGTTGTGCGCCAAGCATTAGATCGAAAGGATATTAGGGGTGTGGCCTCAGAAGCGGGATTGGCTGCTGAAGTTTTATGTGCGTTACTTTCGGCAACAGGGCCAGTAGATGAGGCTCTTCCAGATTTGGCTAAAATCGACCTGTCCGATGTTGCCGCAGTTGAAAGATCGCGCTTGTTTGATGTCATTGACTTGTTGCGTAGGAAGTCACCAAAACTCGATATCACCTTGGATCCAGTGGAACATCGTGGGTTTGAATATCACACCGGTATTGGGTTCACGATATTTTCAGACAATGCATCGGGTGAATTGGCTGCAGGCGGTCGATATAGAGCGCGCCATGTGGATAAAGATGACCCTGAGGGAGAGAGGGCTACTGGGGTAACGCTATATGTTGACACAATTATGTCACTTCTTTCGCCCGCGCCAAATTGCCGTCGGATATTCGCTCCTCATGATAGTGAAAATGCCACACTTCAGAAACTTCACGCGGATGGGTGGGTAACTATTACGGCCCTTGAAACGGTTGGAAATCTGGCTGGTGAAGCTATACGCATG
>CAYZMI010000050.1:12831-15565 GCA_964479475.1 uncultured Rhodospirillaceae bacterium
GGCGCAGTTCGTCCTGGGAAGCTGTCGATCATCGGTAACGGTGTGGTTATCGATCCGTGGGCGCTTCTCGATGAGATAAATCAGCTTGGTAAGCAGGGTGTTGTGATAACGCCTGATACATTAAAAATCGCCGCCAACGCTTGTCTAATCTTACCATTGCACGGTGCTTTGGACCGCGCTCGGGAGGAAGCACGCGGTAGCAGTCGTATCGGCACAACTGGTCGTGGGATAGGACCCGCTTATGAGGATAAGGTAGCGCGTCGCGGAATACGGGCATGTGATCTGGCCGATGACGAAGACTTACCCGAACGGATTGATCAACTGCTGAGCCACCATAACGCATTATTGCGAGGCCTGGGCGCCAAAGAAATTGACCCGGAGTTGTTACTTGCTTCTTTGAAGGAAATTGCACCCCGAATTCTGCCCTTTGTTGACGATGTTTGGGCCTATCTCGATCGTGCAAAACGGGACGGGAAACGTATTTTGTTCGAAGGTGCTCAAGGTGCCATGCTGGACGTAGATCACGGCACCTATCCCTTTGTGACGTCATCAAATACACATGCGGCACAAGCAGCTGTAGGGTCAGGCACTGGTGTCCGATCGATTGGATATGTTTTGGGCATTACAAAATCCTATACTACTCGGGTGGGAAGTGGTCCGTTCCCAACCGAACAGGATAACAAGACTGGTGAACTACTCGGTCAGCGCGGTCATGAATTTGGTACCGTGACGGGCAGACGCCGGAGATGCGGTTGGTTTGATGCTGTAATGGTGCGACAAGCCATTAAAACGGGTGGTATCGACGGGATCGCGCTTACGAAATTGGACGTGCTCGATGGTGTCGGGGACCTAAAGGTCTGCATCGGATATCATTACAAAGGTAAATCCCTTAACTCATTTCCTGCTAGTCGCGTTATGCAGGCTGGTGTGAAACCTGTTTACGAAACCATGAGCGGTTGGTCTGAAAGCACAGAGGGAGCGAGGAGTTGGATTGATCTTCCTGCTACGGCTGTTAAATACATTCGGAGAATTGAAGAATTAATCGAAGCGCCCGTAGCGTTGCTGTCCACAAGCCCCGAGAGGGATGATACTATCCTCGTTCACGATCCGTTTGAGGGCTGAACAATTTAGCTGGGGCGCCAATTTGCGAAGTGTCTAAAATCATTCCTCCGGTTTGGCGGACATAATTGCTTTTTGCACTTTTTCAAATGCTCGCACTTCAATTTGGCGAACACGTTCACGCGAAATCCCATATTCTGAGCTGATCTCCTCAAGTGTTTTGGGATTTTCTGTTAAACGCCGTTCAGTGAATATATAACGCTCACGCTTATTCAATGTTTTCATGCCGATTTCTAATTGTCTGCGGCGGTTATTTAGCTCCTGCCGTCTGCTAAGCTCATCTTCCTGCGTGGCTGATTCATCTACAAGCCAATCCTGCCACTCTCCTTCCCCTTCGGCTTTGAGGGGTGCGTTTAGTGAATTATCGGGTGCCGCTAGCCGACGATTCATCGAAATAACTTCATCTTCAGATACGTTGAGCGCTTCTGAAATTTTTATGACATTCTCCGGTGACAAATCACCTTCTTCGATCGCCTGCAGCTGATTTTTTAGCTTTCGCAAATTAAAAAAGAGCTTCTTTTGCGCGGCTGTCGTCCCAATTTTTACGAGTGACCATGTGTGTAGTACGTATTCCTGTATGGAAGCTTTTATCCACCACATGGCATAGGTGGCGAGACGGAAACCACGATCTGGATCAAATCGTTTAACCGCCTGCATCAGCCCAACGTTCCCCTCCGAAATCAATTCTCCCATGGGGAGCCCATAGCCTCGATATCCCATGGCAATTTTGGCGACTAGCCGCAGGTGACTAGTTACCATCTTGTGTGCTGCATCCACATCACCTTCTTGGGCCCATTTTTTTGCGAGCGTAAACTCCTCCTCTGCTGTTAAAAAAGGGTATTTTCGGATTTCCTGCAAATATCGTGACAGGTTATTCGACGGGTCGAGATTAGAAACTGCGGGGAGATTTTCGACCATACCTTAGTATACTTCCTCTGCTAACTAGTTTGTCTTTGAAACGGTGGTCTTGCCACGACTCATCTAAAATAAAACCCTTCCAAACTAAATATGGGAATTGTGGCCGCTGATTTCAAGATAATTAAAATTATTCTAATAATTCCCGCAATTCATTAATTTCCGGAGGAAAGGGGGATTCAAACCTTAGGTTTTCTCCGGTTCTAGGATGGTTAAACCCTAAAGTTTTCGCATGAAGAGCCTGCCTATCTAATTGGGCCACATAGTCAACTATTTTTGCACTAGAACTATTTTTACGGGCCGTTGTGGTGCCTCCACCATATAAAGTATCGCCAATTACTGGGTGACCCGAATGGGATAAATGTACGCGGATTTGATGTGTTCGGCCGGTCGCCAGTTGGCATTCGATCATGCTGGCGATTGTTCCAAAGCGTCGAATAATTTTGTAACGCGTAAGGGCAGGCTTTCCACCATTTCGCCGGACCGTCATCTTTTTTCGGTTCCTCGGGCTCCGACCAATATTGCCCGCAATTTCTCCCTTGGCCCGGTTTGGCACCCCCCAGGCTATGGCAAGATAGGCACGCTCAACAGTCCGTGCCTCGAACTGCCCGGAAAGGTTCTCATGGGTATGATCGTTTTTGGCCGCAATCATCAGGCCACTCGTATTCTTATCTAGCCTATGAACGATACCTGGTCGTTT
>CAYZMI010000051.1:0-4368 GCA_964479475.1 uncultured Rhodospirillaceae bacterium
CGGCTCATACCAGCTTGGGTTAGTGCTAAAAGTACGCGCTGGGAGAAAACCAACCCGCCAAGCTGGTTAAGGTTAAGCTGCATATTCTCAGGATAGATCAGAAGTTTATCAATAACCCCCGTCATTCTTGCTAAGGCAAAATCGAGTGTAACGGTTGCGTCGGGTCCGATCATGCGTTCGACGGACGAATGAGAGATATCGCGTTCATGCCAAAGCGCGACGTTTTCCATTGCAGGGATGACGGCACTGCGAACCATGCGGGCGAGACCCGTTACGTTCTCGGTCAGGACTGGATTTCGTTTATGGGGCATCGCGGACGAGCCTTTTTGACCTGGTGAAAAATATTCTTCCGCTTCCCTAAGTTCAGTGCGCTGCATGTGGCGGATCTCCACTGCGAGCCGTTCAAGCGAACTAGCAATTACACCCAAAATTGCAAAATACATTGCATGTCGATCACGGGGAATGATTTGTGTCGATACCGGTTCTATTGTTAGACCTAGGGCATCTGCGACGTGCGCTTCCACGGCTGGGCTAATATTAGCAAACGTGCCGACCGCCCCAGAAATTGCGCAGGTACCAATTTCGTTGCGTGCCGTGACTAGTCGCGCTCGATTACGGATAAATTCTGAATAGTATCCAGCAAGTTTGATGCCAAAAGTAGTGGGTTCGGCATGAATTGCGTGGCTACGCCCAATGCAAACTGTGTATTTATGCTCTAGTGCCCGGCGTTGAAGAGCGTCTAGCAATGCCTCTATATCGGCTAACAGAATGTCTGTTGCTTGAACGAGTTGAACCGCAAAGCAAGTATCTAATATGTCGGAGGATGTCATTCCTTGATGGATAAAACGGGCGTCATCGCCGACGTGTTCTGCCAAATTTGTTAGAAAAGCAATCACATCATGTTTTGTCTCGCGCTCGATTTCATCGATGCGTGCAATTTCCCACTTCCCCCTTTCCCAGACGGCCTTGGCAGCTTCGGGTGGTATAACGCCTAGTTTGGCCTGTGCATCGCAGGCATGGGCTTCAATTTCGAACCATATGCGGAACTTGTTATCCGCCTCCCATATTCGAGTCATGTCTGGTCGGGAATAGCGCGGGATCATTTGCCTAATGTCCTTCGACTAAATACGTCGATAAGCAGGCGGTGTAGCAGAAATGTCGGTCGCTGAAAACCAATGGTCATCTATCAACAACTTTTTCGCCCAAGGGTCGAACACAAAACCAATAAGCGAAGATTAGCCCGCCGCAAAATACGCCGATAGCAATAACCATGGGCATCTGTGTGCCATCGAACATAAACCCCACTACGGCTGAAACAGTCGCCGATACACAGGTCTGAATGAAGCCGAAATTAGCCATCGCCGATCCAGCCATGTGACCGAAGGGGGAGAGTGCGCCAGCTGTTCCCGCTGGCATGACGAAACTGAGTGCAATCATAACTCCCAACATCGGGAACATGATCGCCCATAGCGTATTTACTTCCGCGATTGCCAGAACAAGCATAGTAAGACCAGATATAGCGCCAGTAAAACTACCAATTGCGATCATACGGTCGATGCCGACCCGAACCACGATGCGTCCTGATACAAAACTGAATCCGGCATATCCAACCATCACCATTGCTGATGCCCAGGCAAATTCTTCCGGAGAACCCTGCAAAAAAATTACAACAATGCTAGATGTACTTGTCAGAAACGCCATAAGTGCGCCCATAATCAAGAACACGCAAAGCCCATAACTCAAAAATATTCGGCTACGCATTAATAGCATTAAATTAGCCGCCATTGTCTCGGGATTCAGGGGTAATCGGCGCTCGGGAGGCAGGGTCTCTTTCAGAAAAAATACTGAAAGCAACATTAAGAAGACACCGAAAACCACCATGACTGCAAAGACGGCACGCCAACCGAATAAGCTCGAAAAATATGCACCGGCTAGCGGTGCTATTATGGGGGCAATACCGCCGATCATCATCATGTAGGAAATGAGCCGAGCGGCCTCTTCCCGATCATACAAATCCCGCACCATGGCACGTGGGATGATCCGACCTGCATAGGTGGCAGTACCCTGAACAAATCGCAGTAGACAAAGCATTTCCACGCTTGTGGCGTAATAGCTGCCCAATCCGCCCACCACATAAATTGCCAGACCACCATATAATGCAGGTTTGCGGCCAAATCGATCGGATAGGGGGGCCAAGATTAATTGTCCAGCCGCCGCGCCATAAAAGTAAGCTGCGAGAGTTAGTTGTATTGAACTAGGATCTGCCCCTAGGCTTTTAGCGATTTGTGGCAAGGCAGGAAGCGCAGTATCCACTGAGACTGCTGGAAGTGCGGTCAATACTCCAAGCAACAAGACAAGAATTACATAGGCGGATCGCGACATTTTACGCAGTCGCTAGTCGACGTTTGTAAAAATTAGATAGATCTAAAATATCAGCCCGTACCCGATCCAGACCTCTTAAGCCTGGGGTCGAATATATCGCGCATGCCATCGCCTAGTAAATTTATGCCAAGTACAGTGAAGAATATACAAAGCCCTGGAAACAATGCGAGCCACCACGATGTGCTGATGTAGGTTCGACCATCGGCCAACATAGCTCCCCAAGTCGGAATCTCAGGAGGTACACCAAGGCCAAGGAAACTAAGGCTTGCTTCTGAAATAATCGCTGTTGCCATCGCAAAGGTGCCTATCACCAAGGCTGATTGCATGAGATTGGGTAGTATATGCTTAAGAATAATACGTGAATTAGAAGCACCTAGGGAGCGCGCCGCATCCACGAAGTCCCTAGTTCTCAGGGAAAGTGCTTGGCCACGAGCAACGCGACAATAAGGAATCCATCTTTGCGCGACCAAAGCAACAATCAGGATACCCAGCCCTTGGCCAAAAAAGGCCATTATTGCGATGGCGAGAAGCAGTGGCGGGAATGCCCAAACAACTTCGACCAATTTTTGAATCAGAAAATCAATACTTCCAGCAAAGAAACCGGAGATAGCGCCTAGCGCTACACCTACAACACCTGAAATTACTACTACCGTAGTGGCAATCACCAACGAAATTCGAGCACCATAGAATATACGGCTCAAACAATCACGTCCTACGTGATCCGTGCCTAGAAAATGATCGCTACCCCACCAGCCCGGTGCTTTTAGCGTGTTGAGAAGGTTCTGCAAGTTTGGGTCAAAGGGCGACAAAAGCGGTGCAAATATACCCATAAAGGTCAAAAGGAATACGATTGTCCCACCCATAATAATTTTGGGCTTCAACCATGGTCGTATTGCTTTCAAGATACGGGCTCTGCGCTCATCGGCGAGCGTTATTTCCTGGGTAAGGGTGTTTGTCATGGCACTATTTGTCAAAGCGAATTCTCGGATCGATGAATGCGTAAAGAATATCGATGGTAAAATTGATGATCACGAACAACATAGTGTAGGTCAAAACCGTTCCAGTAATCAGTGGATAATCGCGACTAGTGATGGCGGAGATTAGCAATGAACCACTACCCGGCCATGAAAATACCGTTTCAACAATGATAGAACCGGAAAGCAAGGCGCCTAATTCAAGTCCAACTACGGTGATGATAGGAATTAGGGCATTGCGCACGGCGTGATGCCAAAGAACTATATTTTCGGCAAGACCCTTCGCACGGGCCGTTCGCACATAATCTTCGTGCATGACTTCCAGTACAGACGACCTTGTCACCCGCATCATGATCCCCATCATATTCGTGCCCAGCGCAAGCGCCGGCATGATGATGTATTTTATGCCGTCCCAAACGGCCACCCAATTGTTTTGGATCATACTGTCCAGTATATAAAAACCTGTTATAGGGTCTTCAGCAATGCCATATGTTTCGCGGCCCGCCGATGGCAGTAGATTTAGAAATCCCGATACAACTAAAATTAGCATAATTCCGAACCAAAAATTGGGCATGCTAATTCCAAAAAACCCGAACAGCGACCCAAATGTGTCAACGAAAGAATTGGGTCTAGCACCCGCCCATACGCCCAGCGGTATAGCGAATATTGTTGCAATTAGGATGGAAACAACAGCAAGTTCGATCGTCGCTGGCAACCGTTCAGCTATCATCAACAATACTGGATCTGCATATCGAAATGAGGTGCCGAGATCACCCTGCATCGCCGAGATAAAAAATCTCCAATATTGAATGTAAATCGGCTGGTCGAGGCCCCAGCGTTTCCGCGCTTCCTCTACGTCTTCTTTGTCCGCTTCGTCAGATAGCAGAAGATCCGCCGGGTCGCCCGGTGCTGCTTGGACCAGCATAAATACCAGAAGTGAAATCAGCACAATAACGGGTATTGTTCCCGTTACGCGACGTGCAATGTAAGTGAACATTAACGAGCCCCCTGT
>CAYZMI010000051.1:4468-15506 GCA_964479475.1 uncultured Rhodospirillaceae bacterium
TTGATTAGGTTCGGGAATCCAAGTTGGGATTATATTTATTTATTTCCCATGTCGCTACTTTCAATAAATGCGTGGATGAGTTCGTCGAAAGATTTTGGGTGTTCCCGATAAGAAAAATGGCCTGCTTGATTAATAATTCGGAATTGTGCGTCGTGCCGATGTCTCGCGATTAGGTCATAAAGCGCCCATCCCTGCGATAGTAACGCAGTTGGGTCATCTTTACCCCAAATAATCTGAGTTGGTCGCTCGAGGCCGTGGTCTCTCAGTTTTGCAAATAAAACGCCTCTGTCGCGTGCAAGACCCGGGGTGAATTGCTTTAACCTAAGGCCTTCAGTTTCCATTTTACCCCAGGCCAGCTTGTAGGACGGTTGATCGGCGATATCGCATGCCATATCAAGCCAATCCTCTGTGATATGATGCGCACTATAAGAATAGTGTTGAAATATCCAGCGTTGGCTTTCACGACTTAGCCGTGGTTCGGGCGGATTGCCGAGGACGATGTTGTTCATTTCGACACCCGGAGAGCAGGTATTGCTATCGACAATTGTGCAAGTTCGGGCAAGATTTGGATAGTCTACAGTGAGTTTACACACTAAATACCCGCCACGGGAATGTCCCACCAAGTCAACGTTTTCCAATCCGAGAGCCTTCAGGGTGGCCACCGTATGGTCCACTGTTGCGGCCATCGAGTAGTCTTCGTCACGCGCGGGGTTGTCGGTATAGCCTTGGCCCAATTTGTCAATAGCAAATACCCTGTACCGTTCGGCTAACGAATCAAAATTGGTGCTCCAGTCATAGGCAGAATCCGCGGCTGTAATATGCCCCATCGCACCACCATGGATTAGCACCAAAGGCCGTCCATCCCCTTTTTCATAATAGTGGGTTCGAATGCCTTCCACGTCGATAAACTTACCGTCTTCTTTTCGCATAGGTTTCTCTTATGTTCTCAATTCGCGAGGTAATAACCTTCCATGATGGCGTTATGCCACATACTTGCAACAGAAGGGACGAGCCCCATGGGAAGGCCTTCCTCAGACTTTTCGTAGCCATGTGCGCCTGTGCCAAGTTTTACGACCCGGACTTTGGGTGCTGGGTCCATAGCTGCAAATTTAGGGATGACCACATCCCGGTATGCTTTTTCAGTGTGATCTCGACTATGTTTAGTAATGGACAGAAGGATTGGCGGTACCCTTTTAACTTCCGGCCCAGGAATGTCTCGGCAATACCCCTGATACTGTGCAACTAGGGCGGCCGTTTCTTCTTTGCTCAATTGTAGGCGCAATGCTGCTGCCTGTGCTGCATCTGCCATGACTTTTAAATTGGCGTAATGCAGGGGATATTCTGCTTTGAATTGGGGTAGGTGGATGTTTCCTTCCCAGTCTTGGAACACGTCCTCCATAACCCAAGGTAGCCTCATCAGGCCATTTTCTCCCTCTTGGCTTCGTACCTCCGCACCTTTGTATCGTGCAATATCGCGCCATGTGCGGACTACCACGTCGGTAAATGGGTCCGGCCATTCGAAACCCACCATTTGTTGATACATGAAGCCAAATGGTGAGTTTTCTATACCGACGATTCCGGCCACGTTTGCAACGCGCTGTGATAACATGTGCACGAAAGGCCCGCCCGTGGAATGGCCATGAAGATAAATAGAAAATTCTGCTTCCCGAAAATGGTCTCGACAAATTGTTTTCATTCCCTCCTCGAAAGCAGCTGGCCAAGCTGCCATTCTGTCGTAAAACCTGGAACCAGGCTTAGCGCGGGCATTAATTCGAGTGCCGTAGCGGGCGCGTAGGGATTGGTCGCGTATCACTTCGTAATCTTCTGTTGCCACTAGCTCATCGGTGAGCCAAATGGGCGTACGTACGGTGCCGTCAGAATTTACTGTGTCTCCAGGCCAGTCGCGGCTAGGGTCCTGCAAGAATAGTCGGCCCGGATAGGTCATACTGGTGACTTTATAGCCGAACTTAGAGACCAGCATACGGGCTAGCCGTTCCATGGAACGGTAGTCTCCAGCTCCACCATGTAGCAGGAATAACCCAACCTTGCGGCCGTCCGCGCCGGAAGGAATTTTATTAAACGAATCTGGCTCGTACACCCTCACCCCAATATCCCAATCGAGGCCGAGAACGTTGATACGAAAAACGCTCTCAGTTTCCGTGTAGTGTATTTCGGGCCGTCCCAGTACCGCGTCGGAAGCCTCTATCAACTCTTTCCGGCTGAGTTCCTGCGGAGGTTCCCACAATCCTGTTGTTTTATTGCCCGTCATCTGGTCCTCAAACGCTCTGAATAAATCCGGCCAGTGTCGCGTTAAAATTGTCCGCTTGTTCGCGCATGGAAAAATGCCCCGCGCGATTTAGAATGTGCATATAGGACCGACGTTCGGTAGCGGCTATCATGTCATAAAGACGATGGCCCTGTTCCAGAAGTGCGGTAGGGTCATTGTAGCCCCACATAATCAAAGTTGGTCGCCGCATGCCAGTATCTCGTATACGGGCGTAGGTGTCGGCGCGGTCTTTTGATAATCTGGGCAGGAACAGTCCGGTTTTGAGCCTGCCTTTTTCCATTTTGCTAACGGCCTGCCGGTGTTTTTGCTGTTTGCCGACATCCATCAGGACGTCCAGCCAGTCATCATCAATATGCTCATGACCATATGAATATCGCTCTAGTATCCAACGCTGGCACTCTCGGCTCAAAGGGGGATGGGGTGGGTTCGCAAGCATCACTTCATTCATTCCAACACCAGGTCCCAGTGTATTGCTGTCTACACAGGTGCATGAAGCCACTAAATCGGGTTGTTCCAAGGTGAGACGCGCGACCACATAGCCACCTCGGGAATGGCCGACCACGTGCACATTATCAAGCTGCATTTTCCTCAGGAAAGCACCAAAATGCTGCACTACCTTATGCATGGTGTAATCTGTGTCGCGCTTGGGGTTGCCAGTATAACCTTGGCCTAGCTTGTCGAGTGCAATCACGTGGAATTTCTTGGCGAGATAGTCGTAGTTACGGCTCCAGGTCCAGCTATTGCCCGAAGCTTCCTTTGAGCCAAAATTGCCTCCGTGGACCAATACAATAGTCTTGCCGCGGCCTTTCTCATAATAATGAGTCTTGATACCGTCGACAGTGACGAATTTACCTTTTTTTGGCATTGGCATTGAACTAAATTCCTTTTGGTTCTCATTTGGAAGAAGAAGGCCCACCCTGGTTGGGACGGGCCGTCAAACATTTCTTTATCTACTCTGCTTGATACGGATCAACCCGCCGTAATTGTGTCCTTCAGTTGTTAGCTGTCCGCGCTCACTTACTGCTCAAAATATCCATTCATAATGGCGTCATGCCACACTTTGGTGACAATTGGGCAAACTCCAAGTGGCAACCCGTCTTCTGTTCGCCAATAGGAATGAACTCCGGTGCCCAGCTGAATGTATCGAAACTTGGGTGCCTTTTTGAGTGCGGCATATTTTTCTTTCAGCAATTCGTAATTTTTGACCGTGTGATCCCGGCTGTAGTCACATATGCCGTGGAGTAGGTTGGGCACCGGTTTGATATCCGGTCCTTCGAGTGGCACGCCATAGTTCAAGTACTCGTCAATCAGTGCTTCTGTTTCATCTTTGTTAAGATTTTGGTACTCGGCTGCAACTTGGGCGGCCTCTGTCAGGCATGATACTGTTCTATTATGGTACCAATTCTCAGCTTTGAACTGCGGGAATCGTTTTGCTTCTTCCCATTGTGTAAACAACTCCTCCATGACCTGAGCAAGCCGAAATAGCGGTTTTTCTCCTTCAGCTAAAGCCAGCTCGGCTCCTTTGTAGCGGGCCAATTCGCGCCAGTCGCGAATCAGTACGTAGTTAAACGGTGTTGGCCAGTCGTGGCCTGCCATATCACGAAAAAATTTACCAAATGGTGAGTTTTCTATCCCCACTAGCCCTCGGACATTCTCTACACGTTGCATAGTGGTATGCACGAAGGGCCCACCCGTTGAATGACCGTGCACATAAATGGACCATTCACTGGGCGGAAAATGTCGTGCGCATACATCTAACATGGCGTCGACTATAGCTTTAGGCCACGCACCTAAACGCACATGAAACAGGGTGCCGGGCTTGGAGACCGCATAGCGCCGGGATCCATATATTTCGCGGTAGCTGTCATCCAATCTGACTTCGTATTGGTCTGCGGCGATATCTTCACCCCTGAGCCAGACCGGGGTGCGAACTGTACCATCCTCGTGAAATGTATCATTGGGCCAATTATGCTCCGGGTCATCAAAATAAAATCGTCCCGGATAGGTCATGTTGCAGACTTTGTAGCCCCGTTTTCCACAAAATGTTCGTGCCAGACGCTCGATTGAACGCCAATCCGAGGCACCCCCATGCATCATAAAAACGGCGAGTTTCTTTCCGTCGGGCCCCACTGCGATGTTGGTTGGATCACTGGGCTCATAGACTACATTACCTATATCCCAATCCATTCCGTTAGATCGTATTCGAAATATATCCTCTGTTTCCGAATAGTTGATGTCTGGATCTGCCAGGATCTCCTCGGAAATTTTGATCAGCTCTTCTTTTTCTATGCGAACAGGAGGTTCCCAACCTCCCGACGTAGTATTTCCAGATTCGATGACAGTCGCTGCCATTGACGCCTCTCCCTTACTGTCCGCGGGATATCTTGTTAGCGGGCTACACCGCTACCTAAATAAAGCTAACACGCAGTTTTCAAGCTGGCGAGTCCGGTGCTTTAGGCTTCTTAACCATGTAACATCGGTAACCACGGAGCCGAAACCTGTTAACCAACAAATATTAACGGCACCTTATGTCGACTATGTTTGCTGCATCCGCTACGGCGAGGTTCCCTGACTTTACGCTGTCGTGAATTTAATTAGTTTTGCCGGCTACAAGTGAGCATTTAAGCAAACTCAGTGTATCAATATTGTTCATGCCAACTTAGCGGTGGGGCCATTTTTATGACGCTAAATAATTGATAGACTGAAACCCAACTCGCAGTTTTAAAATTCACCAATAAAAATCGAATTAACGACCGTTAGAGGTGTATTTGAGGCTATTCGCAAATTCCTGACCTTGTGGCACTTAGTTCCAAGAGCTAGTTTTTCAATATTCAGAGGGAGATATCTACATGGCACCAGATACCGCCAGCAGCGTATCGGTTGGGAATTATGATCCAAAAGCACCTGGTTTAAAAACTTGGCACGACGTTGTCCCCAGTTTTTCGGATGGAAGCGACACACCACGGGCCTATTTAGAGCGTTGTTTCGAGGCGATAGAAGACCGCGAACCTGTTGTGCGCGCCTTCGTGGTCACCGATTTTGTTGTGGCTCGCAAGGCGGCTGATAAGGCTACGACTCGATATAAGGAAAACCGACCATTATCAGCAGTTGACGGCTTGCCATTTGTAGTTAAGGACCTCTATGAAGTCAGAGGAATGCCGACAGAACTCAATAGCCCAGCTATGCGTGGCTATGGCGGCGACAAGGACTGCGCTCATGCTATGGCCCTGCGAGCAGGCGGTGCAGCCATACTCGGCAAGACCGTGACCACCGAATTCGGTTCGTCTGATCCAGGTCCTACACGCAATCCTTTTGATCCAAACCGCACTCCTGGCGGTTCTTCGAGTGGGACCTCGGCTGCAATTGGTGCAGGGATGGTTCCATCCGGTTCCGGCAGTCAGGTACGTGGTTCCATCCAGCGTCCTGCAGGCTATTGCGGTAATTTCGCGCTCAAACCTACATTTGGAGCATTAAATAGATTGGGAGGGCATTCAATGTCACCTTCCCAGTCGGTACTGGGCATTCAAGGGGGAGCGTTGCAAGACGTTTGGTCGACAGCTTTTTACATTTCCTCTATTGCGGGTGGTGACCCCGGTCATCCCGGGCTCTACGGTCAACCTAGTTTAGGGGATGCAAATAAGCCTACGCGGCTAATCAGATTAGATACTTTGGGTTGGGATGGCACCGAAGATGAGACTAAAGCCATCTTCGAAGAATTTCTTTTTTGTTTGCGTGGTTTAAATGTCGAAATTGTCTCACGTCAGGATGATGACGACATAGAGGCTTTTGAACAGGCCTTGAGGACAATACCAGACTTCCTGCGTGACATGTTCTGTTGGGAGATGCAATGGCCCGGCAAAGTGCAGCGCGAAAAGGGCGAACATCTAATTTCTGAAGCAATATTGGGACGAATTTCTCGCGGCGAAGAAATGACCATAGAGGACTATCGGCGCTGTCTTGATATGCGGGATTTGTTGCGTGCTGCGTTTGCTAAATTAAAGGGAAAATCAGACGGCTTTGTGACTTTGTCAGCACAGGGGCCGCCCCCCATAGGTATGGGGGTGGGGAACCCGGTTTACGGTGACATTTCCGCATGTACCGCAGCTCCTGCCTTTAATCTTCCTTTGCTGGTGGATAGGGGGCTTCCAATGGGAATTCAGCTCCTGGGCCATCCTCACCAGGACTATGAACTCGGGTGCACCGGGCGATGGTTGACGGAAGCGATTTTGGGTGATTAAGACAAATGTATAGCGCTGGGTAGTCCGGTGTCAGTCGGTAACTATGACACTCAAAATGTTCATTTGCGTTCATTTTTTGATGCGGTTCCTGAATTCTGCAATGGTAATGACAATCCACGGCTTTACTTGGAACGTTGTCTGGAGGTGATAGCGGCATTTGAGCCTGAGGTTAAAGCATTTGTTGTATTCGATGCGGATGGAGCAAGATCGGCTGCAGATGAGGCTACCGCACGTTACCGAAAGGGTAAGCCGCTTTCGATCGTGGATGGCATGCCGTTTGCCGTTAAGGACCTTTTCCAAACAACAGATTTTCCAACAGAGCTGAATAGCCCACTTTTCAAGGGTGAACGCCATCGGTTTGACGCGGCCCATGTTTATGCGTTGCGACGAAGTGGGGCTGTGTTGTTAGGGAAGACCACTTTACCCGAGTTGGGTTCAGGTCAACCTTCTGAAACCCGTAATCCATTTGATTTCACACGTAGTCCGGGAGGCTCATCCAGTGGGTCTGCCGCTGCCGTGGGGGCAGGGATGGTACCGGTAGCAATAGGTAATCAAGGCAGGGGATCAATCCTCCGACCTGCGAGTTTCTGCGGCAATGTAGCACTCAAACCTACATTAGGCGCACTCCATTCGGGTGGCATGTTATGGCGGTCACCAAGTTACAGCGTGTTGGGTATTCACGCAGGTTCGCTGATTGATTGTTGGCGCAGTGCTTATCAAATTTCTAGAGTTGTTGGTGGCGATCCGGGGCATCCTGGTTTGTTCGGCGAAGCCGACCTGAAACCTTATAAACCTTCCCGCTTGCTCCACCTCGAAACTGCGGGTTGGGAGATCACCGAGTACCCACTTAGAGATCGGTTTGAACGATTTATCTATGATTTGCGGGCGCAGGGCATAGAAATTACGTCCCGCAAAGACGATACCGATATTGAGGCTTGTGAAAAAGCGCTCGCTACCATACCCAAATTCCAACCAAATCTTGCCGCTTGGGAAATAAAATGGCCAGCACTGTTGTTGCGCGACAGTGGCCGAGATCAAATCAATGAGCAGCTCGTCAAACGATTTGAGGCGGGAGACTCTATGTCACTTGATGATTATCGGCGATCGCTCGAAGCGCTCAATAAAGTTCGTGCGTCATTTGCCGCTATAAAGGACAAAGCGGATGCTTGTATTACTTTGTCCGCGCCTACACCGCCGCCCTTGGGAAATTCTACTGGTGATTCCGTTTTTGGCGACCCATCATCATGTCTGGAAGCACCCGCCTGGAATTTACCACTTTTGGAGGCCGAGGGACTGCCCATGGGAATTCAATTGCTCGGATACAAACACAAGGACTATTCTCTGGGTTGTATTGGGCGTTGGCTAATGGATACGTTTCTTGATCAGGCTTAATTGCTTTGCGTACCTTCGATAAAGGCGTGCAGACATGCGTTAAAGGCAGCAGGATGTTCGCGATAAGTGAAGTGGCCTGATTGGTTGAATACGTTGAGTTGGGACTGTCGTTCGCGTGCAGATATCATATCGTAAAGCGCACGGCCCATCTCTATCGGTGCCGTGGGATCGTTATACCCCCAAATAAGCTGCGTTGGTCTGTCCATACCGTGATCGCGTATCCAAGCAAACATGTTTATCTTGTCTTTCGCGAGCTGGGGCAGAAATTGAGTATAGCGCAACCCACTGCCGTTCGCGGACATTTTTTGGCAGGCCTCTCCATAGCTATCCTGTTTACCTATTTCAACTAACGCATTGATCCATTCATCTGATACGTGGGCTGAGCTGTAAGAATAATGCTCCATGATCCAACGTTGGCTTTCTGCGGTAAGACGTGGTTCCGGTGGCGCTGCAAGCACAATTTCATTGAGCCCGATCCCAGGCGCGCAGCTATTGCTGTCTATGATGGTGCAGGTACGCACAAGATCAGGGCGTTCCATGGTCATGCGGCAGGTCACGTATCCACCTCGGGAATGTCCCGCAAGATGAGCGTTCTGAATATCTAGGGCATCCAATGTTGCACAAGCATGGCGAACGACGGCCGACATAGTATAGTCATTATCTGTAACGGGATTACCCGTGTAACCCTGTCCTATCTTGTCGATAGCGTAGACGTGATATTTTTTGGCTAACTCGTCAAAATTCAGGGCCCAATCAAGGGCGCAATCGGCGGCATCGTTGGAGCCAAAATTACCCCCATGGAACAGAACTAAAATTGGTCCTTCGCCCTGCTCGTAATAGCAGGTCTGTATTCCATCGGCGTCGATGAATTTACGTTTATTCATCGGCATGTGAAGCTCCTAATCAAATTTTACCTGGACCAAAGACGTGACACGCTACGCCATGCTCGCCGTCATGTGTCAACTCGGGTTCTTGTTCGGAACAAATCTTTTCCGCAAAAGGGCAGCGAGGATGGAAATGGCAACCGGAAGGTGGGTTGATAGGACTGGGAACATCGCCTTCCAATACCATACGTTCCGCTTTTCGAGTCGGATCCGGTATCGGAACCGCCGACAGTAGCGCACGCGTATAGGGGTGTTGTCCGTCTGTATAAATTTTCGCTGCTGGTGCAATTTCTACGATTTTGCCGAGATACATCACCGCCACGCGATCACTAACATGTTCCACCACGCGCAGATCATGCGAGATAAAGAGATAAGTCAGGCTGAATTCCTTTTGAAGGTCTTGTAATAAATTCAGAATTTGGGCCTGGATAGATACGTCGAGCGCGGACACTGCTTCATCGGCAACGATAAATTTAGCATTAACTGCTAGAGCACGGGCAACACCAATTCGTTGGCGTTGTCCACCGGAAAATTCGTGAGGATAACGGCCGAAATGTTCATCTCGTAGCCCCACTTTTTCTAATAGTTCCATAACCTTTTGTTTCAATTCATCGCCAGTGGCGATGTTATGAATTTGCATGCCTTCGCCAATGATTTCGCCGACACGCATGCGCGGATTTAATGAGGCATAAGGATCCTGAAAAATAATTTGCATCTTACGCCGTACGTCGCGCATATCTGTACTGTTGTACTGGGTGATGTTTTGTCCTTCGAATATTACGTCACCCTCGGTGGGTTCAATTAACCGTATAACGCAACGACCCAAGGTCGATTTCCCGCAGCCTGACTCCCCAACAAGACCCACCGTCTCTCCGTCGGCTACATCAAGCGAAACACCGTCCACGGCTTTCACCTGTTCTTTCGCACGGCCCAATATGCTCCGATTAACGGGAAAATATTTTTTTATATTACGTAGCTCGAGGAGTGCCATCTTACGTTACCTTCAAACAGGAAACCCAATGCGCAGGCTCCACTTCGATGAGTGACGGTTGTTCTCCGGCGCATACATCATCCGCTTTGTCGCAGCGGGTACGGAAGCGGCAACCTGATGGCCAATCTAGTGGGCTTGGGACAATGCCTGGTATGGCTTCTAGCCGGACTGTTTTACCTACGGCACCCGGCACCGAGTTCATTAGACCAATTGTATATGGATGAAGTGGCTGGCTGAAGATAATTTCAGGAACCGCGCGCTCAACGATTTTACCGGCATACATGACGGCCACCTCGTCTGCTTGCTCGGCTACCACTCCTAAATCGTGGGTGATCAACAAGACCGCCATGCCTAACTCTTCTTGTAACTCTCCGATCAATTCCAAGATCTGCGCCTGGATGGTTACATCTAGAGCAGTGGTCGGTTCATCCGCCATCAGAAGTTTGGGGTTACAACTCAAGGCCATTGCAATCATGACACGCTGTCGCATACCCCCACTTAGTTGATGTGGGAAGTCTTTTACTCGTTTTTCAGGTTCGGCGATCTTAACAAGACGGAGCATATCCACAGCACGGTCGCGTGCTTCTTTCTTCGATACGCCTTGGTGTAAAATGACTGACTCCATGATTTGTTCACCAATGGAAAATACCGGATTGAGCGATGTCATTGGTTCCTGAAAGATCATGGAGATTTCGTTTCCGCGAATTTCTCGCATGTGCTCCTCGCTTAATTGGGCGAGGTTTTGTCCTTGGTAAGTTATTTCACCACTTACAATTTTACCAATTCCTCTGGACAATAGTTGCATGACGGAAAGCGCGGTAACACTCTTGCCGCAACCTGATTCGCCAACCAACCCCATGGTTTTGCCAGCCTCGATGTTAAAGGTCACACCATCGACGGCTTTTACCTCACCATCGCTCGTAAAAAACGATGTGCTCAAGTCCTTGATTTCTAAAAGGACATTCATGCCTGCTCCCGTTACAACACACCAACTGCTAACGCAGCTTGTTAATGGATGCGGTTATTTTTATTCCGATAAACACTTTCCCGCCTCGTGCTCTTTGATGCAAGAGGGATACCCCCAAATTTGAATTTCTGTGGACAAGTATTCGCTTTTCCGCACCGAGTAGCTAATACTGCTAAAATCTACGATTGGAAACCCGGTTTAGAGATATAGTAATAAAATGGTAGTTCCCAGACCATTTTCGGACCTGTGCTTGACCGACGCATATTTCGCCCAACTGCC
>CAYZMI010000052.1:0-2493 GCA_964479475.1 uncultured Rhodospirillaceae bacterium
CCAGTGGTGGTGTGACATTCGACCTTTCTAGCCATCGGCGCGCCAAAGAGGCGCTCGAACTAGCGTTGTCGATGCCTAATCCTGGTTTTAACGTATTTGTCCTGGGTGAAAATCAAAGCGGGAGACTGACATCAACCGTAGAATTTCTGAGAGAAGCGACAGCAAGTCGGCCACCCCCAGGTGACTGGCTATACGTTAACAATTATACCGAGCCATCCCACCCGGTTTCGGTTTTTCTACCTGCCGGCAAGGGCCGGGAATTTTGTACGGCGCTAAAGCTGCTGCTTAACGCAATTGCTGAAACACTGAATACGGCATTTGGCGGAGATGCTTTCCAAACCCGCATACAATCCGAAGGGGAAGCAGCCCAAAATGAGCTAAACGACCAGATGAATGTGGTGCAGGAGGCTGCCAAAGCCCAGGGATTAGAAATTGTTCAGAGCCCTAACGGCCCAGTTATCGTTGTAATCGACGAACAGGGTCAACAAGTACCACCATCAAACTATACTGCTGCACAACGTACAACGCTGGAGGAACAGGGCCCTCAACTAGCTCAGCAAATTCACATTATCAGCCGGAATATGGCTGAGGTGGGCGCATCACTCCGAGAACGTGCGAGCGAGTTGGGACGGCAAATGGCGGATCAGACCTGTGGTCTGCTGATCGACGCTTTTATAGAGGAGTTTTCGTCACACCAAAGCCTAACGCGTTGGCTAGTTGAACTGCGCACTGACATCATTGAAAATTTCCAAATATTTTTGACGATTGATCAAGATAAACAGGGTCCTCCTTCGATGACACCTGAGCAAAGGTATAGTGTAAATCTGTTGGTCGATAATGGGCACATTGAAAACGCGCCAGTCATTGTCGAACCCAATCCGACATATGAAAATTTGTTCGGACGCATTGAATACCATCAATCAATTCAATCAATGGTAACCGACCACACACTAATCCGTGCGGGAGCACTTCACCGAGCAAACGGCGGAGTTTTAATTCTTCGTGCGGACGCAGTAGCTTCAAATCAAAGTGTATGGGAGTTCCTCAAAGGTGCACTTCGAGACGGAGAAATTCGAATTGAAGAAACATATCGTGAGCATACCCCGACTGTTGCCGGTGCCTTAACCCCCTGCTCTATTGCCCTTGAAATCAAGATTGTTTTGATAGGCGCGCCAAAATGGTATTACACGTTTTTTTCGGCAGACCCCGAATTCCAGAGCTATTTTAAAGTCAAAGCCGATATCGCCCCCGATATGGAGTCTACACAAGAAAATATCGACACATACGGTGGGTTGATCGAAAGAATGGCGCAAACAAGTGTAAACAGCAGAATAAAATTGGATGCTTCCGCGATTTCACGGTTGCTTGGAGAGGCATCGCGACAGGCTGCTCATCGTCACAAGCTTTCTTCCAAGTTCGAACAAATTAACGACGTCTTGGATGAAGCACAGCAAATAGCTGTTTCTGAGGATATTAAACAGATCTCCGGTGCCACGATAACGAAGGCGATTGACAACCGACTTCGTCGTAACGGCCGCGTTGAAGAGCGCATTCAGGAGGGAATATCAGAGCAGTCTGTACTGATCGCCACCTCCGGTGTTCAAATCGGTCAAATCAACGCGTTAACCGTTCGGGATGTCGGCGACCATACCTTCGGAACCCCAAGCAGAGTTACTGCACGTGCTTCTGTTGGGCGTCGTGGTGTCGTCAACATTGAACGTGATGTAGGGCTTGGCGGACCTATTCAGCAAAAGGGTGCCCTTGTGCTGCAGGGTTGGCTGTCCGGAACATTTGCCCGGACATTTCCACTTTCGTTCAACGTGTCTATAACCTTTGAACAATCTTATGGCGGTGTCGACGGTGACAGTGCGTCGTTGGCAGAACTAATAGCAATACTTTCGGACCTATCAGGCGTGCCCGTCCGGCAAGATCTGGCAATAACAGGATCGGTGAATCAGCATGGCGCTGCACAGGCGATCGGTGGTGCACATCACAAAATAGAAGGATTTTATAAAACTTGTAGTAATGCCAGCGAATTAAACGGGACACAGGGTGTTGTAGTACCAGATTCCAACAAACAAAATCTAGTTCTGAGATCGAATGTCTTGGACGCAATACAACAAGATCAGTTCACAATTTACAGCGTTGAGACCATCGAGGATGCAGTAGAACTATTCATGGGCATTCCCGCCGGTGCTATCGATAAATCGGAACGGTTTCCGGAAGACACCATCTTCGGGAAGGTCTTGGCTCAACTAAAGAAATACGACGAAATTTTGAAAGAGCGAGAACGCGGACTTTAAGCGGAAATTTGATCATATCCGTCATTGATACTTTAGGGTTTGCGAAGTTCTTCGTTCCCATAAAATTACACGACATCAACGATAATTATTTGTACAACGATAAGGGCGGCCGACGTTTAGGTATTTGTTAATTACAATTTCCATCAAAAAACTCCGAAGGGGATGCAAGTCTCCCCAACTTTAAAACCTA
>CAYZMI010000052.1:2593-15271 GCA_964479475.1 uncultured Rhodospirillaceae bacterium
GGCCCCGATATAGATATCATTCGCCATGGCCTAACCGAACATCAGGCACTTCTTCTCGAAAGCGCACTAATTGATGTATTGGGAGTAAAACAAATTACGAATAAAGTGCGGGGTATCGATGCTGTTGTCTTTGGAAAGTTGTCTGTACAAGATATAGAAACTCAATATAAGGGAATACCTTTTAGACGCAATTTTCCCGCCTTATGCGTTAAAATAAACAGAGCTTGGCGAAAAGGTATGTCGGCTACTGAATTGTACGAGAGCATCAGAGGAAATTGGCGCCTAAATATAGACCGGGCATCAAAAGCGCAATACGGAATAGGGGTAAAAGACGGTGTAATCCGCGGAATTTATCGCATAACTGCTTGGCATGTGGTTCCCGGACGAATACCGACAAGGTATAAATTTGATGGATTTACATGCCAAAAATTAGAAAAATACATTGGTTATACGCTCGTAGACCACCCTTCTCATAAAGTACGTGGTCCAGTGTTTTACATTAATTGCTAGGTGATGGTGTATTCCGAATGGTAGGGACGGCTAAAACGAAAGAGCCCGCCGGGGAAATGTCGGAAAAAAATCTTTTAACAATTTGCGAAATTTTTTGGCCAAATCATACGTGGGAAAATCAAAAACGATTTTATTATGATCCGTCAAACAAAAGGAAATATTATCAAGTCGATTGTTGTTCAATTTCGCGAAAGCTCGTTTGGGAGTATGAAGGGCCAGACCATTACGAAGATGTATGGAAGTTAAGGCGCGATGAAGAACGCTCCCAGTATTTCTTGGAATCCAGCTATACTTTCCTTCGTTGGCCTTATTACCTCCAATTAACTAATGATGTGGCACACCATTTTTTTGGCAATAGCTATTCAAACAAAAAATACCGCAGAGCCATTGAAGCGGTCTATAGAGTGTCAAATTCCCGACAAATTCTCGCGCCGGGATTTCATACAACCAAAAGAACCCCTGCAAACTATGTCTCGCGAGGGGTAAGTAGGTTTCTTTCCGAGCTAGATCAATTACCAAGTTCAGTAAAATCGCAGGTAGCTGAGACATTGCGCCGCTATGTTCGGGACATCGACGATAGATATCTTGTAATCGGCGATACTCCAGAACTCCTGAAATTACTCGACGTGCCATGCGACGTTAACAAATTAGATATTTTTTTCGCCCGGCCTAGAACATAGTGTCACTTAACCGCTGGACGCTCTAATGAGTGTTGGGCAGTGAAGTGCCGTAACGGTTCTAAATTTACTGTAATCAATGATCCAGCAGAATTGTCTAAAGGATGGTCCATATCCTCGGTCAGCACTGCTGCCCCCATTAGAACGAAAACTACGACAAATATCGCAGCAAAACCTCCAAGACCGGAAATCACAAAGCAGACCATAATCGTGTATAGAATAGTGGTCATAGTTAAAAAATATTCGTATGCAATTGGAATTTCGGCAGTAGAACGGTGAAGGACATAAGATACATCCCGACTAAAACCCGCCAGATTGGGTCCGTCATGCCCCAAATTAACTAAATATTTAATTAGAATTTCTGTTTGGTTTCTCATGGCAGCAACATCATCTTTATCCGGATTGACTAATGTTTTTTCAAGCTTGTGAGCCCACTCGGAAATATCGTCACCTATGCCATCTTTGTGTGCAAAGATCCTAAGTGCACCGACTATACGGCAAACTGCATCTTCTATGGAATATAAGCGATTATTTACAACTGAAAGTTTAGCGCCTAGCAGAATCGCAATTCCAAACCCTATAACACCCATTATTATTCCTGGGTTATTAAATTTCGGCCACCATTCTGTTGATTCCAACATCCAAATTATTAATTTCAAACAAAATGCTGATAATAGATAAGGCAATAATTTTAATACAATTGCTTTTAACATTTTCAGCGTTGGTACATCTCCCATTTCTTTACCTGCTACTATTTTCTTTGAAAAATTATATAGATCTAATTGGAGCTAAATAGGCTAACTATCGAAGCGAATTTTCTTTACTGTACTCGATGTTGCATCAACCAAGATGATTGTATCGGTCTTACAAAGACTAGCATATTCAAATAGTTGTCTCCGTGTGGCAATATTTTTTACCTTCGCTGCATTGCCAGTTTTGACTTCGGCTACATATTGCATGCCACCGCGTTCAACAAGATAATCGGCACGAGTATTAAAGTTTATTTTTTTATTATCTACATAAAGATGTCCGGGCATTGGAACCTGAGACTGAATTATTTTGTACCCATTACGTTTCAATAATTTTACTGCCTTATTTTCTCCGGACCTGCCTCTCCTCCGAACTAAAGAAAATAAAAAATTTTTCCAGGCTAAACGTAGCTTCCAGCCTAGCCACAGCAAAAATACAACGATGCAGCCGCCTAGAATAATATCAAGACTATCCAAAGCTTTCTCCTCAGATAAACAATAAAATTATCGAAATAACAAATACAATGCTGAAATTATTACCAAAAATGAAACAAAACGACCTTGCACCTTGCTCAAGTTCGATAATAGCTTATTTGTGGTTTGAGCTGTCAGTTGAGGTTTTCGACTTTTAGGCCTTGCGCTATATTTCGCGTTTGAAGGTCGAGGCTTGTTAGCAATAGATCGGCGAATTTTATTATCTAATTCGCACCAGCCACACCCGCTATCTTCATCGAAATAGGCGTGTTCGTCCGGTTTACTAGAACACCTAATTAGATTTCCCGTGGATGGATCAGCATATTTGCGGAGAACATCTCTCCATTTTGCGGCCTTTGGTCGTACGGAAGACAGAAAGGCTTGGTCGAACATTTTTCGTAATTCGTTGGGAAAACACTCATGTATGCTTTGAATTGCAGGTAAATATTTGGATTTATTGTTAACAGAATACGCGTATAACCGTGCATTAATCATTTGCTGAAGTGGTTGTGGTTCGACCCCCTTGGGAAGACGAGACTGAAAAGGATGCAACCCATTGTTTAATAGCTTAAAAATTATTACCGCCAACGCAAATAGATCTTGCTCTTCTCCCAGTGTATCGGGATTTTCCTGAGAGGCTTCTGGAGCAATGTATTCGGGCGTATATTGTTTGGCGTAAAACCTTTTACCATGCCCCGCGTTTATACTAAATCCGTCACAGTCGAGAATAGAAATAAACATTTTGGTTGGGTGAATTCGGCAATTATTAGGCTTTAAGTCAATAATGTGATGACCACTTTTATGGAGTGCAGCAACGCTAAGAGCTAAATTGTGGGCAACTGAAAATCGGTAGCCATAATATTTAGGCAATCCTGCCGCTTCTCGTATTCTTTTTTGAAGCATCCTTTCTAAAGAAAAAGACCCTTCGAAATTTATTTCTGGCATTGAAAAGCCCAAAAATTCACCTCGCTTGCTTTCTGCAATTGAAACAGGCCATGCCAATTGTTGGAAATTTTTATAGATTGGTTTCATCGATGGTAGCTTTGGTTGTTGCTCCACCATCGCTTTGAGTTTTGGTGCGTAAATTTTTCGATCTGATTGATCTTTGTAGAGCTTCAAAACCTGACCAGGAAAGTCTGGTAGCAGGTGAATGTCTCCAGCGGCGCCACCGGCGATCCGCCGTCCTACGCGTGAGCGTTTACGCGCGGGTTCTTTAGGATTGCAAAGATAAATCTGGTCCATTAGAAGGCCGATCATTTGAAGACCTAATAGCCCACAAAATGGTTTTATCATCGCCCGTAATTTTGCGAACGTTATCGGCCGACAAGGTATTCTTTATGCCGACTTCACCTGCTGTAACATCGTTATCGCGTAAAAATTTAACCACCGGATTTACAAAATTTTCAAATGCGGGCGCGGAACAACCCCGCAACATCGCCATTGGCGTTACACCGTCGCTCATCAATAGGATCGTATCATGGTTGTTAATGAACGGCGTCACCCTCAGATACTGCTGCCAGTTGTCCATGGTTAGAAAATAAGTTTCGTTGGCATATTCACCATTTTGTGGTTTTGAAACTGTAATACCCTGATCTTCTCTACCGTAAGTAAAGGCTACTCCAGCACCGTCGCCTACATGAAAAAACGCGCCGGCGTCCGGGCCCGCTACCGCGACAACCAGCGTTGCCGCGAAATCACTTAGAGACGGGGTACCCTCTTCCAAATCTACAGCATGACGACGAACTAATTGGTCTCGTGTTTGGTTCACGCTTTTGACGATTTCCGAACGGATTAGTGTGTCGTCGAATAGGTCATAGGGCGGTAAATTCCAAATTTGGTCAACGACACCATTTACAAATGCTTGCGCCCCTATATCGCTTAGACGAGAACTGCCAGCACCGTCGGCTATAGCGGCGATTATCAGACCATGTTTATTGATCTTAAACGCATGTGCATCTTGGCAGGGAATATCTTCTTCATCGTGGGAAAATCCAACAATTGAAATACCACCAACTTTCCAACTATTTGATACGTCTGCGTTCGATGGCATTACATCTATTGGCTTCAATCCAATCATTTGACCGGTGCTAACCTTAATGAACAAAAATACCAGCAGCACCGCAAAAACAAAAAATCCTATTCCACCATAATAAGCTACGTCGTTACTCGCCCCTGAAGCAATAAACAAGCCACCCACTGCCATGAGGGCGCATGTCGCTCCCATAACCCAATTGCCCAAATGGTTCATGGATATTTTCCCAAATTTGGCCTCGGCCGCTGTAGACGCGGCCCTAAGTCTTATTAGATGGAACTAAATCGAGTTTATAAATGATGAGGCACTTCATACTTTCAAACATAAGGCTATTATCGCCAAAGCTTACATATAATCATGTTTGAACTGTGCCCCAATCAGATGGTGCTTCAAGCTGTATTTCCGAATCTTGAGAGGCTCTTGAGCCAGAGGACGCACTGCGGCTAAGCCACACAAACAATTCCTTGAATTTAAGGCCATCTAGCTTGACGGGGCTCATCTTCGAAAAATGTTTAAGGGCATCAAAGTCCGCATCCTTTGTCCCAATTCCAAAAATAACTACTCTACCGTCATCCTCTGCCTGACGGCATTGTTCAGCCGTACTCTCCCAGTCTACATCCGTCGGATAGCCATCAGTAATTACAAATATCCACGGCCGATTATAGGGTATGTTGTGATCGCGATAATTTTGTTTTTGTTCCTCTATTTTTTCTAAAGCTGTCAACATTGCTTCACCTAAGGGTGTTCGTCCATTTGCTTCCAATACCGGCGCAGTAAAGTCAATGGCATCAGTCCAGTCCGTAACGATATTTACATCGTCATTATCCCCCAAACGGATCACCAATAATTGAACTCGTTGAGCAGCCGTATCATCGAGTTTTAGTTCCTGCTCCAAAATCTTAAGGCCTGCATTGAGTTCATCTATGGGTTCCCCCCCCATAGAAGCGGAGCCATCGAGGACGAGAACACATGGTAGTCGTTGACTTGTATTATCCGTTAGTACGACGTCTGGAATTAGAGGGTCATCAGTCATTTTAATCTCACTTTTCCATAAAAATTAAATTCCCAATTTACCACTAATAACCTAAGGATTTGGAAATTTCTTTGTCATACAATTTCACGATAGCAAAGTATAAAACCAACAAAATTCCAAACATTAAAGGCCAGGCAAAAAATAAATCAGAACCCAGTTCGGATACTATTGGTATTGATAACGCAAAGCCAATAATTATCAAACGGAGCGCTATTCGTTTTGCTTCACTATTAATCCAAGGACGAGCGCGCCGCGATGGCATTTGTATTAGTTTGTCTATTTTGCTTTCCGCTTGGTTGCCTTCGTTTTTATATCGAAAAGATAAGGCTTGGTTTCGCTTGCGTTCAGAGTTTAATTTTTTACCAAGCGCGCTGCGCCGGTCAAAATCGCCGTTCTTATTACGCCTCAGACCCTTACCCTTTTGGTCCAACGCTACCAACTTCTTTTGTGTAATACCTAATTTTTGATTAGCTCTTAGTGCTTTGTTTTTAGCGTTAGTCAGACTTACTTGTTCTTTAGGCGTTAATCCAAAATCATCTGACGTTTTCCACGACCTAGATAACCACAACATTTTAATTTCCAAATATATCCAACCGCCAACCAGCAACCAACCGACAAATGTGACTAGTGCGTCCATTAATAGAGCTCGGAACCCATGGAAAGCAAAAACCACACTAAAGCGACCCAAAACATAATAGAATAAATCCATGTCATAAAAGGAGACCGGGCTAATCTAGTTTGCGAACGAACCTTCCCATAGCCTTTTACGTTTCCCACTCCCATATACATGAACCACTGAATGGCCATGCCGGGAAACAAGATAATCGTTCTAAATAATCCCCTCCTAATTCCTGAAATATTATCTCTCGCCACTTTACCACCCTTCCTACATTATTATTCAGACAAAAATGGCCTCGTATCGTCAATTGATCATAGTTTAACCATAAATTTTCAACGCTCACATCACCATTGCCTTATAAGTAACGGGGACTTTACACGAGAAATTAGCTTATAGAGAAACCTGTTACTTTACCCAGACCATCTTGAGATGGTCTTGATGAAATTTAAGAATCCCACACCCTATAACCCAGTCCGAGTTAGGAGGGTCAGGGGAGTGGGCAAAATCCTATTGCTTGGCGAAGCTGAATGCCCGGGCCAGAGCTTCTTTGTTGTAAGCGCCGGCGGTCACCGGAGGGTATTTAGCCGGATTACTGGTCCCGTAACAGTTCGGTAAGCATTCCAATACCGCATCCTGATTGGCCTTAAAGAAGAACGGCAAGGACATACGGTCGTTGCCAGCCGCGGCCTCACGCGGCGGGTTAATTACACGGTGCATAGTCGAAATCCAGCGGTCGTTCGACCACCTCATCAGGGTATCGCCAATATTTATAACAAAGGAATTGGGAACCGCAGGAACGTTGATCCATACACCTGATCGGGTCTGAACCTGGAGCCCGCCGGGGCGGTGTTCCCGCTCTGTCCGCAAGATCGTGAAGAACCCAACATCACTGTGCGGCCCGGTACGGAGTTGACCCGGCAAGGGCTCGGCAACCTGCTCGGGATAATTGTGGACGAGCATTGCGCTGTCGTGCTGGTCGAGTTTGTCGGCAAAATAATCCTCGGGCAATTCTAGCGCAGCGGCGAATAGCCGAGCTAAATCATAGGCCAGCCGTTCGGTGCGATAGTAGTGCTCCGTGAAGACGGTTTCCAATTCGGCCGGCCGTCTCGGCCATAAGTTAAACGTACCCGTGGGCCGGTCCGGACGACCCATGCCGAATGATTCCCGCAAGTCCACTGGCGTCCGCATCAGATGCTTATTGGCATAGGCTTCGGTAGCAAAGGCGTGATAGGCGCTCGAGGTATGCCCTTCAGGCTTTAGTACCTCCAGCTTCTCCTCGACCGAAAGCGCGAAAAATTTAAGCGCACACGCAAAGACCCTCTCACAGGCTTCAGTGTCAATCCCATGACCGGTGATCACGAAAAAACCAATATCTTCGCAAGCACGATTGACGGTGGCAGCGACCTCGCGCTTAGTGGCCACGCCTTCATTTACGAACGGAGCGATATCAATGACCGGGACGGTCTGTAAGTCCATAGTGCCCCCTCAGCTGGCATTCCCCAGGTACGTATTGGAGATGAAAGAATCATATCTCGCCCCCACCCTATCGGCAACGGAATACCAAACAGGTATCGGATTAATGAACAATTTGATTATTTTGTGATCAGCTACCTAATTAAAAAACAAAATAATAAATGACAGGGAACAAACATAACCCCATATCAAATATACGAAAAATGTTTATACAAACGCGACTGGCCAAAGTGTCTTTCAAATCGTAATTCGCTCATTAAACAAAAAGAGATGGATCTGCCAATCCACCTCTTTGTAATTTAAAAAAAGGGTTCGGATTTTCTTTACGGCAGGAGAACCTTATCAATAACGTGGATGATACCATTACTCGCCATAACGTCAGCTGCTGTAACTTTGGCTCCACTTACGGTAACACCATTAGTGCCATCTACTGTAAGGCTCGAACCGTTCACAGTTTTTGGCGCAAGCCTTTTTCCCACAACCGCTTTTGCGGGCACCTTACCCGATAAAACATGATGCGTGAGAATCGCGACAAGCTTAGCCTTATTTTCAGGTTTCAAGAG
The DNA here is from genome assembly GCA_964479475.1 of uncultured Rhodospirillaceae bacterium. Lineage (GTDB taxonomy): Bacteria > Pseudomonadota > Alphaproteobacteria > MPNO01 > UBA2964 > JAQBTY01. The sequence goes on from CAYZMI010000052.1 coordinate 10,724, forward strand.
ACTTTCTACGGTACCTTTAGGAAGCGCCGCAAAAGCAGTATCCGTTGGGGCAAATACCGTAAAGGGGCCTTTCGATTTTAGTGTTTTGACGAGACCAGCCGCTTTAACTGCTACAACGAGGGTCTTAAACGAACCATTCGCAACGGCAACGTCCACGATATCTTTCTTTTGACCATGATGGCCAGCCACAGCCACGGCTGGGACGGTTACCGCCAACACAAGAGCAGTGGCAAGTTTTCTCAATAGTGACATTTTTATATTCCTTATTAGACTTTCTTTAAAAGCAATATCGGCTCATCGTTGACCGATGACCTTTGTACGAATAGTTTCAATCATTGGATTACTGCTTTACAGAAAATCTATTTAACTTCTGCATACATTTGCACTGAATTTATTCAGGATGGGCTATCTATTACCGATAGAGTGGTAAGATTTAATGCATCCAATCTGTTGACACATCCCTCACAATTTTCATCAAACATTTGTAAGATAAATGTCATTTTTGAACACCGAGGTGTTGTTCTGGATAGATAACCGGACCATGACACAGAGCCTAATCGTTACCATGCGTCTTTGAGTTGTGCAGAATAGCGTTGATCTCCTGCATAATTTAGATAGCCGCGCCCTCATAATTTTCGGACAGATTCAAACAAGGAAATCAACCAAAATTGTGTTCGAATAAATTTGGAGAAATTTGAGTATCAAAAATATAGAGCCGTGAAGCAATCCAAGGTATTGTCCTGCGACACCCAATTCCATACCGGAGGATTTTAAAATACTAACTTTAGTTACGCTCAAAAACTTTATTGATGCAGGCCGGTTTGGGTGCCGCCTATATAATTTCAGAGACTAACGAATAGCTACAAGACAAGCGTAATTTTCGGCAGACGTCGGGTTCTCTGTGTTAGGTTCGAAGTGTCCGAGGCACAGAGGTTTTGAGAATCCCACGTCTTTCATTATGTTTAAGTGTCGACCAATACAAAATCTGCCTGGCTCATACTCAAAAGTCGTCCCAGCAGGCTTTATGAAATCTCCATTCACTAAGACACCTCCAGGTGGGAGTGTTTCGTAGCATCGCTTGTAAACATTCGCGACAGCCTTCTGACTACCAAGATCGTGCAAAGCCCAGGTAGATATCATTGCTCCGGGCTGCTGAGTTAGACGTGATACCCATGAATTATCCAAGAAGTCCGCTGACGTTAATGTCACTCTTGCTATCAGATCTCCGATAGTATCTATCGCAATGTCAAACATGGGGTCTGAAAAATCGACACCTTCATAAGTAACCTCTTCATAACGCTCAAGAATGTAACGGGCCATGTATCCCGGCCCTATGCCTAATTCCACGACATGCTTTAATGGCACGGTCGGTCTTATAATTTGCTCAAGAATTAGATCGAATAACTGCAAGCGAGGAGCTGTCGGGACAAAACGATTTGCCCAATCACGAACAAAATCCGCATCGTGAAACTTGTGCTCAGCTCCTACGTATCCTTCCATCGCCAACATTTCCCCGTGCATTGACTATGTGCTGCAATACATACGCCCGCGAAGTCAACTCAGCTCCTGTCAAGGACAGGAGCTGAGGTCACACGCGGCGTCGCGATCAAATCCGTTGGAGAACCATCATCCCACTGTCATACCGGTAGGAACATCGCACGTAATAGTCATCACGCTGTGCTGAGCAGAGGGCTATTCTCCTTTTCAAGAACGGTGCGTACCGCCGGGCGCTGCAACATGCGGTCTTTGAAGGCACTGTAATTTTTGAGATCCGCCATAGGCATGTCGATGCGGTTTCCCCAACCGTAAAAGACCAACGCATAGGGATCTAAGAAAGTGTATTGGTCCCCCATCATCCACTGTTTGTCGGAAAGTATGGCGTCAATCTCCTGCATGGCCGTCCAGTAAGTATTGCGGCCGGTTTCGCCGATTGCCTTGAGGGCGGCCTCGTCGAGTTCGGCACCACCGGCAGGACGTTCAGGATGCAGTACCAGGCCAAACGCGACGTGAACGGTGCTGGCAAGCCATCCGGCGACTGATTGGCAATTCGCCAACGCGACTGGATCGCGCGGTAAAAGTTCCGCGTCGGGAAATTGACCGGCGATATAAGGTAAAATGGCAACGTTTTGGGTTATAACTTTTCCATCAACCGCTAGTGCGGGCACCTTGCTGTGCGGGTTAATTTTTTTATATTCGTCCGTACGTTGCTCGCCTTTGGCAAGGGCAACGAGCTTCGTTTCGTACTCGGCGCCACATTCCTCAAGTAAGACGTGCGATGCCATGGAACAGCTGCCGGGTGAAAAATAAAGGCTATACATTAGTTGCTCCTCCGAGCTTGTTGATCTAGCCCGAGTGTGGGTCCGAGTTGAACCGAAGTCTACCTGCATTTCCAAGTAAATATTGTTAGACTGAGCAAACATTGATGACAAATTCATTTCGAACGTAGATATTCTGCAATTACATCTCTTATTTCAGTAAGTTTAAGGATAACGAACTGCTGGACGTAAACATTTTGTTTATAGCAAGGCGGCAGATAGTGGGGAGGGTATTGGGACGATCACCCTCATCAGACAACCCTAGACTATTATCTCGGCGTCTTTACCGGAGAAACGCTTAGAGCACTGGGGGTCACGTGACAGTATCTACAAGCCAGCTCCGGTGCGGGAAATTAACTAGGTTTAAGTCTCTAAATATCAATAATATTAGCCATATAGCGCCTATAATAATCGTATGCGGTTTCAATAATTGGTTTTAATACTTATTTAGTTATCCTGAAATCGTTAAACTAAGTATAATTCTAAAATTCTCTTCCTTACGTCTCCTATCTGAAACGCTAAGTTTTCCGTATCCCTAGAAATTTTATCTCTAATTAATGATTAAAAAACTCCAAAATGCGTTTGGCCTTTTATCACCCGCGATAAAAGGTGCTATTTGGATGACAATGAGTGCTATATTTTTTGCAACCCAAGCAGGAATAGTTCGACACTTAGCTGCAGACTTTCACTTCATTGAAATCTCATTCTTTCGTGCTTTGTTCGGTATAATAATCATGTTGCCCTGGCTAGCGCGCGTTGGAATAGGCGTTTTAAAAACGAAGCACACCAAATTATATGTAACAAGGGGGTTCCTTGGGACCCTCGCCATGTATGGATATTTTGGCGGCATTTCATTGATACCGCTGGCGGATGCAACTGCTATTTCCTTCACATTTCCTTTATTCATTGCACTGGGAGGTGTCTTATTGCTGAAAGAAAAGGCCCACACTACTCGATGGATTGCATTATTTGTGGGCTTCGCAGGTACGCTAATTGTAATTCGTCCAGGATTTCAGGAAATTAATATTGGAGTTTTTATGGTAATTGGCGCAGGCGTACTCGTGGCACTTTCCGCTATGATCCTTAAAACGGCGCTATATGACGATTTGCCGGATACTGCGGCTCTTTACCAAACCATTTATATGCTGCCATTCGCCTTTATTGGTATTTTTTTGGTTTGGGACTGGCCTTCTTGGGAACAATGGATATGGGCCTTTGCTTTGGGCGCAGTTTCTACAACAGGCCAACGCCTGTATTCCCGGGCTTTCACCACAGGGGACGTTGGATCAGTTACGCCATTTGATTTTACTCGTCTCCCTTTCGTTGTCGCCATTGGGTTTGTTGTTTTTTCGGAGCTCCCAGATTTATTCACTATCTTAGGTGGTACAGTAATATTCTGTGCTTCTATCTTTGCCGGACGAACGGAATCTCTCCGCCAAAAAAATATAAATAATAAATCTTAAAGTAATAAATATAATCAGTTATAGTTATTTTATTAAATTGTATAACTGGTATTGAAATTATTTTATAATCAATATTTTTATTTTTAAATTATATACATATCATTATAAAACGTCGTTTTATTTTTTTATTATCCAACATAAAGTAGAAAAATAAATTATAATTTGTGTCTTACCTTTCCGGTTTACCTTAATAATAAATAATTTTTTAAGACGAACCTCTTAATGTCCTGATGTTATAAAAAGAAACTGGAACTACTTATAGTTAAAAATTATAGAGAAGAAAATTTTTTAATAGAGTATAGCCTTAGCTGTGAGCACAGCACCTGCCTGTGTTGCAACGGCATACCCCAATTCGATGATTTCTGACCATGAAAATGCTGCTTTTAACCTTTGAAATTGCTCGTCGACGACCTTTCCCGAAAGAATTATATTCTCCGTATAGCACAAAGCTGCGCATTCCCTTTCCGAAAATAAAGAAAAATCGGATAATTTAATCGCATTACGTTGATATTCACTGATATCCGCTTTTTCTATAGATAAACTTTTTTCTGGTACCCAATCCGGACAATCAAATCGGTCGGCAATTAGAACACGTTGAAGCTGTTTGATGCGATTTTCGACGACGCCGTCCTCCACAAACAGCTCATACATTGCATTCCATGTACTTAGTGCATTTGGATGCGATGACAAAAGTGTAAGCCATTCCTGCGGCGGGGATTGTCGTTGTTCAGCACGCTCGTAAATCTCGCTGAACGAGTGGACCGGTGGGT
>CAYZMI010000053.1:0-3812 GCA_964479475.1 uncultured Rhodospirillaceae bacterium
TAAATCGCTCGCAACAACGGCAACCGCAGGCGATGATATCCTATGTCCTGGAGCAAGTTTAGCGATCGACGCCCCCCGCCAACGGAGAAATCCATCGTCGGTAATTTCGAAAGCTTCATCTGAATCTATATCCAGTTCATTAACACGACGTCGAATTTCCCCGGCTAAAGCACGCAAAGCTGTAGCCGCCATAAGGCGGCGCGTCTCTCCGGTTGCACAAGGATCAGGAATAAAACGCAGACCATCCAAATGTCCGACCAGCTCTCCCTCAACGTAAACTCCTTTATCAATATCGACGTTCACTGAAAGATTATGTTTGCTTCGCGAGCGAACAAGCACCGCGCTTCTGCGATCTACAAAGCGCTGGGTCAACTTTTCGTGTAGAGCATCTGAAAGTTGGTCTTCGGCATGACGTGTACGCTCTTGCCAGTGCGTAGAGTTATTTAACCAGTCCGATCGATGTGCAATGTAGGTCCATGTCCTGGTATGTGCGATGCGCGCCATGAGCGTATCAATATCTCCGTCTGTACGCTCTAGTTGAGTGAGCTGTGCCGCCACCCAATCAACCGGCAAACGACCCTTGTCTCCGCATAGCAAATGAAAGATTCGCGCCAAAAGCCTTACGTGGACCTCCGGCATAGATTTTCGAAAATCCGGTATTTGGCAAACCTCCCAAAGTAATTGAACTCTTTCGGTTGTTGCCGCTTTGTCGACTATAGCGGCATTGCCGCTCAGGCTTTTAAGGGCCGCATGATCGTCGCTATCGTGGGTTCTTTTGAGCACAGACACCGGCGGCGCAAGTTCCAGATCGTTTAATAATGATTTGAGGGAATGGAAGCTAAGGTTGGGATTACGCCACCAGACCGATCTCACTCGTTCGAAACGATGCTCTTCAATGTCTTCGACAACTTCGGGAGAAAATTCGCTCTGTCCAGTCAAAGTACCAAATGTACCGTCACTCATGTGTCGCCCTGCGCGGCCTGCGATTTGAGCGATCTCTTGTACGGTTAAATTGCGATTGCAATAGCCGTCAAATTTGCGATCGCGCCAAAACGCGACATGCTTAATATCCATGTTGAGCCCCATGCCAATAGCATCGGTGGCCACTAGATAATCCACGTCACCGGCTTGATACATAGCAACTTGAGAATTACGGGTTCGGGGGCTCAACGCACCTAACACAATCGCAGCGCCTCCACGCAGCCGTCTAATTTGCTCGGCAATTTCATAAACGTCATTCGCGGTAAATGCGACGATGGCACTTCTCCGCGGGATGCGAGTTAATTTTTTTTGTCCTGAAAAAGTCAGCTGAGAGAAGCGGGGGCGGGCAATAAACTCGGCCTCAGGAACTAGTTTTTGAATTATGGGCCGCATGATATCCGCCCCAAGAAACATGGTCTCAGACATGCCGCGCGCCCGCATCAAGCGATCTGTAAAGAAATAGCCACGCTCCCGATCCGCGCAGAGTTGTATTTCATCAATGGCCACAAACTCAACCAATCGATCGGTAGGCATGGATTCGACCGTACAAAGAAAATAACGGGCACTCGGCGGGATTATTTTTTCTTCACCTGTAACCAGTGCAACATTTCGGCTGCCGACTATGCCAACCACACGATCATAGTTCTCCCGGGCAAGAAGTCTAAGCGGAAACCCGATCATACCAGTGCGGTAACCAAGCATCCGTTCAATTGCAAGATAAGTCTTACCGGTATTGGTTGGGCCCAATACGGCGGAAATACGCTGCCTTTGATTGGAAAAGGGCATAATTTAAGGATCGCCTTTTCAGCTATTAGTTGCAAGCAACATAAGTCACCATGGGTACAAGAAATTTAGTTTTTATGGTTTTAGCTTATAGTTAAGGGGTTGCGTAAGCTGCCAACGCATCACATATTTTGGCAGAAACTTAACAAAACAAAAAATTCCTAAGGACCGAATACGATGACGGAAGAAACTCTCAGTTTTGAAACCGAGGTCGGTAAAATCCTCCAAATTGTCGCAAACTCTCTTTACAGTGACAAACAGATATTCTTACGAGAGCTTATCTCTAACGCATCGGACGCATGTGACCGTCTGCGTTATTTAGCAATCACACAACCAGAACTAACCGCGGACGACCCAGAATTTGCGGTCAAGATCTCAGTCGACCCCAAAAAGAAAATTCTGACGATAGAAGATAATGGGATAGGCATGAACCGAGATTCGCTTGTCGAAGATCTCGGCACTATTGCACGGTCTGGATCATCAGCATTTTTAGACCAAATGACGGATGAAGATAGCAAGGACGTTGCTCTTATTGGTCAATTCGGTGTCGGGTTTTATTCATGCTTTATGGTTGCAGACACAGTGGAAGTCTTGAGCCGGCGAGCCGGCGAAGAAATGGCCTGGCGCTGGACTTCGGATGGTCAAGGCCAGTTCACGATTGGCGAAGCGGAAAAAGACGGCCGCGGTACCCGCATCACCCTACATATCAAAAAAGACGCAAAGGAATTTTTAGAAACCACTCGTCTGCGACATGTGGCGACGACTTACTCGGATCACATTTCACTACCCATTAAACTAGTGGAGGACGACAAGGCAGATACAGTCAATCAAGCTTCAGCCCTATGGACACGTCAAAAGAAGGACATCAGCGACGAACAATACACTGAATTCTACCGGCACGTCGGACACACATTTGATGAACCCTGGTTGACACTGCATTGGCGAGCCGAAGGAAAAATTGAATACACTAGTCTCTTATTCCTACCAACGACGCGCCCGCTTGATTTATTTAATTCCGAACGGCGCCACAAAGTAAAACTGTATGTCCGGCGTGTCTTCATCACCGACGAATGTGAAGACTTGGTGCCACCATGGCTACGCTTTCTGAATGGGCTGGTTGACTCAGAAGACCTACCACTCAACGTCAGCCGAGAAATGTTGCAAAATAACCCAACGCTCACCCGCATACGCGCAGCTATAATTAAACGGGTTTTGAGTGAGCTTAAAAAGAAAGCCGAAAAAAAACCGGAAGAATATACCACGTTCTGGGGTAATTTTGGTGCCGTACTCAAGGAAGGCCTTTACGAAGACCAAAACAACCGCGATACGCTGCTTAAGCTGGTGCGATTCCGTTCGACTGCGGGTGATGATTTAGTTGGACTGGAAACCTACGTAGAACGTATGAAACCTGGTCAGGAAGCGATTTACTATATTACTGGCGATGAGGTGCAGGCATTGTCGAAGAGCCCTCAATTAGAGGGGTTTCGTGCACGAGGGGTTGAAGTGTTATTGATGACCGATCCGGTAGATGAATTCTGGATACCCTCTATCGACAACTACGAGGAAAAATCCTTTAAATCGGCGACTCGGGCAGGTGCCGACCTCAGCGACATTAAAAACGACGGAGCAGATGAAGAAACCAAAAATAACGACGCAACAAACAAAGATCACCCCCAGGGCCTCGACAGCCTAATAGCGATGGTCAAACTTGAGTTAGGCGACGCGGTCAAAGATGTCCGACCGTCCGAGCGGCTCACCGACAGCCCAGTCTGTTTGGTAGCCGATGAAGGTGACATGGATATACATTTGGAGCGATTACTTCGTCAGCATAAACAAATCGATCAATCAGTCGCACGCGTCATGGAAATTAATCCAACACATTCCCTTATAACAACTTTGTGCGACTTAATCGGTGACGATGGTGCGGGCACAAAAATTACAGAAGCCTCTTGGCTGTTGTTAGATCAGGCAAGAATTATAGAAGGCGAAACGCTGCCGGACCCGGTTGAATTTACAAAAAGGTTATCAGAAGTTATGACCCGAAGTTT
>CAYZMI010000053.1:3912-6387 GCA_964479475.1 uncultured Rhodospirillaceae bacterium
CCTTTTTTGAACTCAAGCGGCAAAACTCCCATACCTATGAGATTGGAGCGATGGATGCGCTCAAAACTCTCAACAATTGCTGCTCGAACTCCCAAAAGAATAGTGCCCTTTGCAGCCCAATCCCGTGACGATCCCATCCCGTAATCCTTTCCGGCGATGACAATGAGTGGAATATCTGCTTGCTGATACTTCATTGCCGCCTCGTAGACCGAAGTTTGTTCGTTTTCAGGCAAGTAGCGCGTGAACCCGCCTTCGACGCCGTCCAACATTTCATTGCGGATCCTAATATTAGCGAAGGTACCGCGGGTCATTACTTCGAAATTGCCTCGACGTGCTCCGTAAGAATTAAAATCCTGTGGGCGCACTTGGCGTTCTAATAAAAATTCACCTGCTGGGCTCGACCGCGGGAAGCCGCCTGCCGGTGAAATGTGATCAGTTGTTACTGAATCACCCAATTTAAGAAGAATTCGCGCGCCGGTGATGTCAGTAAGCGGAGGAGGTTCTTTCCCCATCCCTTCGAAGAAAGGTGGGTTCTGAACATAGGTGGAACCATCATTCCAATCATAGGTTTCCCCCATAGGTGCATTCATTTGAGTCCATTGGGCAGAGCCCTCTGCCACATTGTCATATCGAGAACGAAACATCTCCGGCGTAATGCACGCCCGGATTGTGTCTTGGATTTCTTCGTTGCGTGGCCATATATCTTCGAGATAGACCGGGTTTCCGTCAGTGTCATTCCCCAGAGAATCGGTTGTCAGATTGACATTCAACGAACCCGCCAGTGCATAGGCCACCACTAACGGCGGTGAAGCAAGGTAATTGGCCTTTACTTGCTGATGAACGCGACCCTCGAAATTCCGATTACCTGATAACACTGCACCCGCAATCAAATTGCCTTTGTCGATCGCATCAGCAACAGGATCCGGTAACGGCCCCGAATTACCAATACAAGTGGTACAACCATAACCAACGACATTGAATCCCAGTGCATTAAGATCATCTTGCAACCCCGCAGCAGTAAGATAATCAGAGACAACCTTGCTACCGGGCGCGAGTGAAGTCTTCACCCAGGGTTTAACCTTTAAACCTTTTGCTACGGCATTTCGGGCCAAAAGTCCGGCACCAACTAACACCGACGGGTTGGAGGTATTGGTACAACTCGTAATCGCAGCGATTACCACGGCCCCATCTTTAAGCGAATAATCCTCACCGTCGACAGCGACCTCGCCCATGCTCCCAGACCAGCTAGGCAATTCGTCCAAAAAGGCTTTGGGGGCATCGGACAAATTGACCCTATCCTGCGGCCGGCGGGGGCCCGCGAGCGATGGTTCGACAGTCGAAATATCCAATCCGAGAGTGTCGGTAAATACTGGATCAGCCGTATTTGCATCCCGCCACATACCTTGTTCCTTAGCGTATGCCTCCACCAAAGCAACTTGATCGTCGTCCCGACCAGTAAATGTAAGGAAATTTATTGTTTCTTGATCGATGGGAAAAAATCCGCACGTTGCACCATATTCTGGTGCCATATTGGCGATCGTCGCGCGATCAGGAAGGCTAAGGTTGTCGATGCCTGGACCGTAGAATTCGACAAATTTTGACACCACACCTTTTTGGCGCAACATTTGTGTAACGGTGAGAACAAGATCAGTAGCGGTAGTTCCTTCTTTCAAAGCACCGGATAATTTGAATCCAACCACTTCGGGTATTAGCATCGAAATCGGCTGTCCCAGCATCGCAGCTTCAGCTTCAATGCCGCCAACACCCCACCCGAGGACGGCGAGGCCATTAACCATTGTAGTATGACTATCCGTCCCAACCAGTGTGTCGGGATAAGCAATCGTGTGACCAGCTTCCGTAGTAGTCCATATGGACTTAGCCAAATATTCTAAATTCACCTGATGGCAAATACCGGTACCGGGCGGTACCACCCGAAAGTTAGAAAAGGCGTTCTGACCCCAACGGATAAATTCATACCGTTCTTTATTGCGAGCAAATTCCAGCTGTACGTTTTCTTCAAACGCAGTCTCGGTACCGAAATTGTCAATCATGACCGAGTGGTCAACCACAAGATCAACAGGACATAGTGGATTAATTTTCTGTACATCGCCACCAAGCTTCAAAGTCGCGTCCCTCATAGCCGCCAGATCGACAACAGCCGGAACCCCTGTCAGGTCTTGAAGTAGGACGCGCGCGGGACGAAAGGCAATTTCGGTGCTTTGTCTAGTGGACCCATCCCAGCTAGCGGCAGCTTTTATATCGTTAACAGATACCGTTCGACCATCTTCGTAACGAAGGAGATTTTCTAACAATACTTTTAGGGAGTATGGCAACCGATTGGTGTCACCCGGCAGCACATCATCGGCAACCGTAAGACTGAAATAATCGTAATTCGCGCCGTTTACGGTGAGTGTACGGCGTACATTAAGCGAATCGTTGCCTGAAACGGTCAAAGCGGTCCTCCATCAGTAAAGC
>CAYZMI010000053.1:6487-15153 GCA_964479475.1 uncultured Rhodospirillaceae bacterium
ACCCACCGGCGGTCTTTTTTCTTCGCTGTCAGACTTAGCAGTGCTTTGTTATGGTGCCATGCGAAATTCGGAGTTATGGCACAGTCAATTTTTAAATGCAGTTTTTTGGATCCAAGCTTACCTGCATTCGGGGCAACCACTTGGTGTTTGCGGATCTCGATTTTTGCTTAGGGCCCGGAAATTCGCTAATGCTTGTTGGTCACAATGGATCTGGCAAAACCAGTCTTCTTCGTATGATGGCTGGCTTGACCAAAATATCTTCAGGCCGTCTGGAGTGGGATGACGGGTCTATTACCGAAGACCCAAATCGTCACCGCCAACGCATAAACTATATAGGCCACCTGGACGCTGTAAAATCGGCACTCACTGTTCATGAAAACCTATTAAGCTGGGCCCGTCTTCGAGGAGTTACTGATAAAAAAGTGGACCAGGTACTTATCCTCTTTGGGCTGGATGGAATAAGCGACGTACCGGGCCGCTATTTATCTGCGGGGCAAAAACACCGCCTATCCCTTGCAAGACTCGGAATTTCTAACGCAACACTTTGGCTACTGGATGAACCCACTGTCGCGCTGGACAGGGAATCTATTGATGCCCTGTATAGGTCAATTGCGGACCATCGTGCATCCGGCGGAATGATTGTCGTTGCAACCAATGTCGATCTTGACATTGCCTGTTGCAGAAAACTTGACATTAGCAAATTTACCGCAAACTTTCCGAATGACCAAACATGGGGTTAATCAGGTTCACTCGCCGAGAATTGAGCCTTGCAATTCGGCAAGCGGGCAATAGCGCCATAATTGTGATGTTTTTCATCTTATCAGCTATACTTTTTCCACTTGGTATCGGCCCTGACCCCAACTTACTGTCTCGAATAGCACCGGGTGTCGTTTGGATAACTGCCCTTTTGGCGGCCATGCTGTCTTTCGAAAGATTATTTGCGCCAGACTATGAGGATGGCAGTCTAGAACAATTAGTTTTGAACCCGGTATCACTTGAAACGATCGTGCTAAGCAAGGCAATTGCCCACTGGCTCACGACGGGCTTGCCCCTTCTTTTGGCCGCGCCATTCATTGCACTTATGTATGAATTACCACAGAACGGGTACGGAATACTGATGGCAGCCATGATTTTAGGTACACCTACCATCAGCTTAGTTGGTACGGTTGGTTCAGCTTTAACGCTGGGCGCACGACGTGGTGGGATGCTTCTCTCTCTCGTAGTACTACCTCTGGTTATACCTGTAATGATATTTGGAACCACCTGCGTAAATGCAGGAATAGGTGGATACACTATTAAAGCCCATCTTATGTTACTCGGCGCACTTTTGCTTGGTAGTTTAATTGTCGCGCCGGTCGCAGCCGCGGCCGCGATACGACAAGCACTTGATTAAAAATGACGAAGAAGTATCCATTAATATGGTTTGGGGCTTGTACAAAATGATTAACAAAACAACTCACCTACTGGGTCTAACATTGAATTTGTGTTGAATTTGATTGTTAAAGCTACATATAGAAAATGTGTTCGGCATTGCATGGTGCCATGGTCAAACATGCGGATAAAATGATCAAAAAATACGCCAATCCTGCAAGATTCAATCAACTGGCAATTAGACTAATGCCATGGTTTACATGGTCAGCAGCGCTTCTCATCATCGCCGGTATATATTTTGCATTTATCGGGTCCCCGCCGGACTACCAGCAGGGGGAAACTGTTCGTATTATGTACGTCCACGTCCCGTCGGCTTGGATGGCATTGTTTATCTATAGTTGGATAGCAATCGCTAGCACAATCGGTCTAATTTGGAAGCATCCAATAGCCCATGTTGCGGCACAGGCCGCGGCACCAATTGGGGTTTGCTTTACGTTTTTGTGTTTACTGACGGGTTCGCTATGGGGCAAACCCATGTGGGGAACCTGGTGGGTTTGGGATGCCCGGCTTACTTCGGTTCTTGTGCTCTTCTTCCTTTATTTAGGTTACATGGCACTAAATTATGCATTTGATGATCCATCTCGGGGTGAAAGCAGCGCAGCTATCCTTGCAATCATAGGTTTTATTAACGTACCAATTATCAAATTTTCAGTGGAATGGTGGAACACTTTGCATCAACCCGCCAGCGTTATCAAAATATCGGGGCCAACGGTACACACGTCGATGCTTATTCCGCTAATGATAATGGTTTTTGGTTTCACTATGTATTTTATGGCGGTTCTTTTAGTCCGTATGCGCTCACTTATTTTGACCCGCCGAATTCATAGTTTAACCCTCTCTAGAATGAATAATAAGCCAATGCCAAGCAAACAAGCGATTGAAGAATAAATGGATAGAAGCGCGTCTATGCAATGGATTTCAGAATTCTTTGCAATGGGTGGATACGCTGGTTTCATTTGGTCCGCGTACGGGGTCACCGCTATTGTATTGATCGGCCTCTTTGTAATTAGTCTAAGACATTTGAAAGCACGCCAGTCGGAAGTACTTAATTTGGAGGCCTCGTCACCCCATCGCAAACGACGCCCGTCTAAAGACGAAAAGTAATGACACGCAAACAACGTCGCATGGTTTTTGTCTTGGCGAGTTGTGTGACATTGGGCATAGCAACTTCGCTGGTGCTGACAGCACTCGAAGATAGCGTTGTCTTCTTCCATAGCCCAACCGATATTGCTACCAGACACGAGTTACAAACTTCAAAGAGATTTCGCCTGGGTGGCCTAGTAAAGCAGGGGAGCTGGAGTAAAAGCATTGATGGCTTAACTCACCAATTTTTCGTCACTGATTTACGACATCAAGTGAGTGTTTCTTATAAAGGTATTCTTCCCGATCTATTCCGTGAAGGTCAGGGTGTAGTAGTAGAAGGCTTGCTGCAAGCCGACGGTAGATTTCGAGCAGATGAGGTATTGGCAAAACACGATGAAAATTACATGCCAAAGGAAGTTGCTGAGGCACTTAAAAAATCCGGCAAGTGGAAAGGACCTATGAAAAAGTGATTCCGGAGATTGGCCAGTTTGCACTAATCCTCGCGCTGTTTGTGGCTTTCGTACAAGGTACCGTACCACTTATTGGGGCCGCGAATGGCTGGACAAATTGGATGTCATTGGCCAAATCTGCGGCAAGCGTCCAATTTCTCTTAGTTGCTACCGCCTTCGCCTGCTTGATACAGGCTTATATCGTCTCCGATTTTTCTGTCGCAAACGTCGTACAAAATTCCCATACCCTAAAACCTTTGCTCTACAAAATTAGCGGTGTATGGGGAAACCACGAAGGCTCAATGGTTTTGTGGATTACAATATTGGCGCTCTTCGGGATATCGGTTTCACTTTTTGGCAGCAACCTACCACCTAGTTTGCAAGCACGCGTATTGGCTATTCAAGGGCTGATCGGTGCAACATTCCTTACTTTTATACTATTTACATCAAACCCTTTCTTGCGAGTGTATCCGCCTCCCTTAGAAGGCAACGGTTTAAATCCGGTCCTTCAGGATCCTGGCCTCGCTTTCCATCCACCGTTTCTTTATCTCGGCTATGTGGGATTTTCGATGGCGTTTTCTTTCGCGGTAGCCGCACTTATTGAAGGGCGTGTGGACCCCGCTTGGGCCCGCTGGGTTCGCCCATGGACTTTAGCCGCATGGTGTGCACTCACGCTAGGCATCGCGCTTGGTAGTTGGTGGGCATATTACGAACTCGGTTGGGGCGGTTGGTGGTTCTGGGATCCTGTGGAGAACGCATCGTTCATTCCATGGCTGCTAGGGACAGCATTGCTACATTCAGCAATTGTTGTAGAGAAAAGGGATGCACTGAAAAGCTGGACCATACTGCTGGCTATTCTTGCATTTTCCATGTCGCTATTGGGTACCTTTCTAGTTCGATCCGGTGTTCTGACGTCTGTCCACACGTTTGCATCAGACCCAGAACGAGGGGTTTTTATATTGTTTCTATTGATACTAGTTATCGGCAGCTCTCTCACGTTATATGCGATCCGGGCTCCTTCCCTGAAAGGTGGCGGATTGTTTGCTCCAATTTCTCGCGAAGGAGCCCTTGTTTTAAATAATCTTTTTATTACAACCAGTGCGGCTGTTATTTTGCTGGGAACGCTTTATCCGCTTGTGGTAGATGCGTTCGGCGCAGGAAAGGTGTCTGTAGGCCCACCGTTTTTCAATGCCACGTTTGTACCCCTAATGATCCCAGTGATGCTCGCCTGCACGGTAGGAGCCATGATGAGTTGGAAACGAACCGATCTGGGGGGTGTGCTAACGCGCCTTAAGGTTGCCTGCTGGGGTAGCATCATTGTGATTGGAGTGGTGGCATGGGTAACAAATGTAAGCGAGCTTTTCGCCGCATTTGGGTTTGGCGTAGCGGCTTGGTTGATCTTAGGCAGCGCCTCAGAATTGAGTGAGCGAATTGCTTTGTTCCACGGATCAGCTGAAAATATTTGGCATCGTGTCAAGGGCCTGCCGCGTTCTGCCTGGGGTATGGCCATCGCCCACGGTGCGCTAGGTATTTTGGTGGTGGGGATCACCGCCTCTTCGGCATTTCAAGTAGAAAAAATTCAACTGGTGCGGCCAGGTGATCAAATTAATGTGGCGGGCTATAAAATCACTTTCAATGGAGTGAAACCTATCACCGGCCCAAACTACTCGGCCGCTCAAGGCCAATTTACCGTGCGAAAAGACAAGACCGTCATCACCATATTGCGGCCGGAAAAGAGAAATTATCCAGCGGAGCAAAATAGCACATCAGAGGCCAGCATTAGAACGACGCTATTAGGAGATCTTTATGCGGTGCTGGGTGATCGTGTATCGGACGGTGCTTGGATTGCGCGCATCTATTTCAACCCGCTTGTAGCTTGGATTTGGATCGGCGCCATGCTCATGGCAGCGGGCGGTTTAATTTCGTTGACCGACCGGCGTTACCGTATTGGCATCCCTAAACAAGCCAAAATACAACAAAAAATTTCTATCTCCGACACAACTGGACCCTAATATTTTGAGATTTTCCCCCGCATTTATAGGGCCAATTATCGCCTTTGTGCTGCTTTCGGCAGTATTTGGTGCTTATCTTTATCAAATAGGTGTCGGCGGCAAGGTTGTTTCAAATTTACCCTCCGCTTTGATCGACAAACCGGTACCGATATTCGAATTACCATCGGTTCACGGCTTTGGGCAGGGGCTTTCAAGCAAACAACTTTCAGGTAATGGCGTTTCGCTTGTCAATGTATGGGCTTCATGGTGCCCGCCTTGTCGCATTGAACATCCAATTTTGATGCGTTTAGCGAAGGAGGGTGTCACGATTTATGGGATTAACTACAAGGACAAACCCGTTGCAGCCAGAAAGTTTCTTTTGGAGTTAGGAAACCCTTACAAATCAATTGGTGCCGACCGTACTGGCCGGACCGCTATCGATTGGGGGGTTTACGGATATCCAGAAACATTTTTCGTCGACAAATTGGGGCGAATTCGCTACCGCCATGTTGGGCCAATAATGTTGGAAGACCTAGGCAAAAAAATTTATCCCTTGCTCAAAGCAATGACCAAATGAAATTCAACATCTGGCCAACCTTGATCGCTATGTTGTGCTTACTACTAACCACCCCAACTAAGGCAGTGGAACCCAGCGAAATTTTTACCGACCCCGCGTTAGAAGCGCGAGCCAGGGCTATTAGCGTTAATTTGCGGTGTCTGGTTTGCCAAAACCAATCGATCGACGATTCTGATGCAGATCTTGCAAAGGACTTACGGATGCTGGTGCGTTCGAGACTAAGCGCGGGCGATACCGATGCCGAAATCTTTGATTACGTGGTCGCCCGTTACGGTGACTTTGTTTTGCTAAAACCACCGTTTAAAACCAAAACATTGTTGCTATGGATTGGGCCCATAGTCATTTTGCTTGCGGGCGTCGGTGCCATATTTATTTATTTCCGCCGCCGCTCTGGGGTCGCACACGAAATGCCAGCTTTGACGGCAGATGAAAAACAACGGCTCCTCGCCCTCCTTGACGACGAAAAAGGCCAGTGAGGGACTCATGCTGATCTGGATTGTTTTAATTGCAATTGCACTCCTAGCAATTGGAATAATGATTATCCCACTTTGGCGGAAAACGATAAAACATCAGTCGCGCGAGGCATTTGATGAACAAATTTATCGTGATCAACTGACCGAACTGAACCGCGATTTGGAACGAAACAGAATTTCTCCCGAACAAGCGGTTTCCGCGCGCACTGAAATCGCTCGAAGGTTATTGGCTGTTACCGAAAAGAATAAAAAACAAACTATTTCTAATAACCAGCCCAGGTTAAAAGAGGCAGGTAACAATTCAAACTTCCCAAAGTTTGTCTTACCAATATTTCTAAGCGTAGCCCTTCCGATAGCTGCATTTGGGGTATACATGATCATTGGTTCTCCCCACCTATTAGATCGATTTACAACCGAGATCACTGGGACTAAACAAACCAAACTGAGTGCAGAAAGCAGCTTGATTACAGAGCTGGGTGCACGACTCCAGGATCGTCCCAACGACCTGCGTGGATGGAAATTGTACGCCCAATCTTTGACGCGCGTCGGGAGGTTAGATGAAGCGGTGGCAGCTTACCGTCAGGTGCTGACATTAGTGCCACTTGATCCTGAACAGATGTCACGATTGGCAGAAGTACAAATATTTGCCGCGAAAGGACAAGTAACGCCCGCAGCACGGGCATCGTTGGAGGCCGTCCTGGAATTAGACCCCACCGAACCTCGGGCACGTTACTATTTAGGCCTCACCGAAGCCCAGGCAGGCAGGATCGAAGCAGCTTTATCAGTCTGGCTTGCACTGGAAGCCGACTTGGGTCCGGAGGCGCCTATGAGAAAAATATTGTCGGAACGCATAGTCAACTTAGCTGTTAGTGGTAACATTTCTGCAGATCAGGTGGCCGAACGAAGAAAGTGGGCGGTCAATCAACGCAATGGGTTGGGTAAAGGGATATTGGTGAAAAATCCCAATAAGGAAAAAATAATATCCCACCCATCAAAAACTAATCCTTGAATTCGTTGTCGGAGGTATTGTGCCGCCTCACACAACAATGACATCATCTATTTCTTAGATGGTAGGGGTCAAATATGAATGAACAGCGGGACAAAACCAGAGTGATTCCGGGTACTACTGTTTTTGACGGTTTGGAATCACGAAAGGGCTATCGTATCAATAAATTTGCTATGTCCTTCACCAAACCGGAAAATCGGGACGCATTCATTAACGACGAAGAAAAATATATGGGAATGTGGAACCTGAACGATGAGGAAAGACAATTTCTGCGAGACCGAAATTTTCGGGGGCTCATAGAAGAATGCGGCGGGAATATTTACATGATTATGAAAATTGGCGCCTGCACCGGTCACGGGCTTTACCACATGGGCGCCCAATTACGAGGTGAATTGTTTGAGGAATTTATGGCCTCAAGAAACGCCCAAGGCGCGCGATAAGGAACTATATTAGATGGCCGAAATCGTAGGTGGTATTGGCTCGTCACATGTCCCCTCCATTGGCAAGGCATACGATATGGGGCAACAGGATGAGCCAGATTGGAAACCCTTGTTCGACGCATACGGGCCGGTCCAAAATTGGGTCGCGGAACTTAAGCCGGATGTGGCCATTGTGGTCTACAACGACCATGGAGCCAGTATGTTTTTCGACAAGTACCCGACGTTTGCAGTCGGAGCAGCTGACAAGTATTCAATAGGCGATGAAGGCTGGGGACGACGCCCCTTGCCCGATATGAGGGGTGATGCTGAATTTTCATGGCACCTTTGCGAACAACTTGTATATGACGAATTTGATATTACGGTTTGTCAAGAACTGGAATTGGAACACGGCTTCTTGGTGCCCATGCATCTATGTTTTCCACACAAACCTGATTGGCCAGTTGCCGCGGTCCCAGTAGCGGTTAATGTGATTCAACATCCACTCCCCACCGCGCTTCGGTGTTACAAATTAGGGCAAGCGCTTCGTCGAGCCGTCGAAGCGTGCGAGCGCAATCTCCGAGTGGTCATCCTTGGCACCGGCGGCATGTCACATCAACTCAACGGGCCCCGTTTTGGACACATAAATTCCGACTGGGACAACGCATTCCTCGATAAGATTGAAAAGGATCCATTCTCATTGACCAACCTGACACATCAGGAAATCATGGAGGAAGCAGGGGCCGAAGCAGTCGAAATAATTATGTGGCTGACTATGCGGGGTGCCCTATCAACCGACGCCACACGAGTTCATCGGAATTACTACGCACCCATGACCACCGGAATGGGGCTAATAACCTTCGAAGAACCGACGAAATAAAAATTCAATCAAAATCAGTTTCTGAAGCTATATATTTTACCCCTCCATAGGGTCTTCTTTGACGAGTTTTCCTTCTTCGTATGCCAAGCACTGTCCGCTGACATCCAGAGATAACCCCGCAGCCAGCACAAAGGCATCTCCGAGGATTTGTGGTCCAGGCAACGTGTCCTTGGCGGTCTCGGGAGCTGTTTCGGTCGCTATCGGGACACGAGGTGAAAAGGAAATTACACAAATATTGGAATCTCTAACTTCCTCGGCAACGAACCGCGTAAAGGTTCTGATCCCATCCTTTGTCACCATGTAAGTCAGAGCGCCGGGCGGCTTAGTTCCGCCTCCACCATAAAGATTGATGATATGACC
>CAYZMI010000054.1:0-4521 GCA_964479475.1 uncultured Rhodospirillaceae bacterium
TGTATGCCCTGAAGCGGTTACTCCCATTCGGCGCATTATGACCCACTGTTGGCCGATCGAAAGTACGTTGTTCCACGCCCAATATATAACCAAGCCGGCTGGAAATCTGGCCAGCATTATGGTGAAGACGAAGGGTAGTAACATAAATATTTTAGCTTGCATCGGGTCGGCAGGCGCGGGGTTTAGCTTTTGCTGCAGGTACATAGTGGCACCCATGAGGATAGGCCATACACCGATCAATAAAAATTCTGGCGGTGTCCAGGGTATCAATCCGAAGATATTGAAAAGGGATGTCGGATCTGGGGCGGAGAGATCCTGGATCCAACCATAAAACGGCGCCTGTCGCATTTCGATGCTGACGAAAAGCACCTTATATAGTGCAAAAAAGACTGGTATCTGAACTACCATGGGTAGACAGCCAGCAGCAGGATTGACTTTTTCCTCTTTGTACAGCCGCATCATGGCTTCGTTCTGTTTTGCCTTGTTGTCGCCATACCGATCGCGGAGCGCCACCATCTTTGGTTGAAGCTGTTTTAGACGGCTCATCGCGCGGTACGATTTATTGGCAAGTGGAAAGAAGATTAATTTAATGATAACTGTAAATAAGAGGATCGCGACGCCAAAATTGCCAATTATTCCATTGAAATAAGCTAGAACGTAGAAAAAGGGCTTAGTTAGGAAATAAAACCAGCCAAAATCGATGGCAAGATCGAAACGCGCAATCTGAAGATTTTCCATATATTCATCGAGTAGCTTGACTTCTTTGGCCCCCGCAAACAAACGGTTGCTCACCGTCGCACTGGATCGTGGTTGGATCAGTCTCGCTGCGCCGCGGTAATCGACTTGATATTTATCTGTTTTGCCGTCGAGAGTGTGGCGGAAAGCCGTTGCTAACTGTTCTTTTTGATCCGGAATGAGCGCGACCAACCAATATTTATCGGTAATACCGAGCCATCCACCCTTCGAGTTTTGCTCTATATTTTTAGCGTCCTGAAGATCGTCATAATCGATCTCAGAAAGTTGCCCATTAAAAACACCAAGCAGACCTTCATGTAAAATAAAGAAGCCCAGCGTTTCCGGAGTTTCGCTACGTGAAATTAGCCCATAAGGATAAAGTGTTACTGCCTTGCTAGTGTTGTTTTGTACCCGCTGGGTAACGGTAAACATGTAATTTTCGTCTAAGGTCAGGGTGCGCGTGAAATTTAGACCTTGACCATTGTCCCATCTAAAGGTGACCGGTTGATTTGGCGAAATTGTGTTCGAAGTAGCCGTCCAAATGGTGTTGTTATTGGGCACTGTAGTTGATCGGTCCGCCGGCACCCAGCCGAATTGAGTGAAATAAGACTTTGGGGCTTTTGATGGAGACAGAAGTGTAATTTGCGAACTATTAGGGTCTAATGTTTCTCGGAAATCGGTCAAAATAAGGTCATCGATTTGTCCGCCCTTTAGCTTTATGGACCCTCGCAGCCGCGGTGATTGAAGGCGGACACGGCGTGCTTGACCGATAACAGCTTCCCGCTGTAAGGCCTGGGATAGCCGAGGCGCGCCAATGACCGGTGTATTGGGTGCTTGTGCACTGCCTGGCACCGTTGGTAATACCCCACCCCCAGCAGGAGCTTCCGGCATCGTAATGTTGGGTGATGGAGGCGTGCCGGATTTACTTTGCGCGAGTTCTTCGACTTTCTGCTGTTCCGCAGCTAGCTTAGCTTCCTCAATTCGGGGTTGCTCATAGACAAATTGCCAAATCAGCAGAATGGCAATCGAAACAATTGCGGCGAGCAGGAGATTTCGCTGATCCATGATGTTTTCTGTGCCGCGTCCGGTGCTTGTTATTGGTTAGGAGGTTCGGATTGATCCGAACACGTCGTAGGTATGCGAGGTATCACTTTTGGCACTGGATCTGGCCCGGTCCCGCCCCAAGGTTGGCATCGCGCTATACGGATTACACTGAGCCAAACTCCGCGAACGACCCCGTGTCTCAAAATTGCATCGATTGCGTATCGTGAACAAGTGGGATTAAAGCGACAACTGCCCGGAAATAGAGGAGATATAACCCATTGATAGACATGAATAGGGCCGCAAAATAATAGTCTAATAATTTGATTAAATTCCGCCATTAAATTTCTGCTAGATACAATCCGTTATACTTATTTTGTTTTGCCACGCATCAAGATTTTGCAGTGCCAATTTTAAATCATCCACCAAAGCGTCGAATGGATATGTGATCGTAGTGGCCCGTCCAATGATTACATAATCTCGTCCATTCAATGCATGCGACGGCATAACCGTTTCTACCGCCGCTCGCAACCTGCGACGCACCCGATTTCTCACAACCGCATTGCCGACTTTACGCGTAACAGTAAATCCGACCCTGATGTCATCCCCGCTCGGACAATCGTTTCCGGTGGCAATGGCTACGGCATTACGATCCAAAACCTGTAGGACCAAGCCCGTTGCTGCCCATTTTCGCCCGGCGCGCGCGACATGAAGAAACTCGCCACGCCGCTTAAGCCGATGCGGCGTCTGATTCATGGATCAGGCAGACAACCGCTTACGCCCTCGGGCACGCCTGTTCGTCAGAACTCGGCGTCCTCCAACGGTCGCTTTTCGCGATCGGAACCCGTGCCGCCGTTTCCGCACCAGTACACTGGGTTGGTAAGTGCGTTTCAAAGAAAATCTCCGCTAATAATGACGGATTAAATTTGAGCACGCTGTATAGAATTTCAAACGTTCGAAGTCAATCGTATCCGATTTGGGAAATTCCTCCGACCCTTTTAAAGTTTTGTTGCAAAGCTGTTGATTGGTCGTAGTGGGCTGAGGTAACTAAGTCTGTTTGGCTCGGTTGTAATTACTTGGTTAACTGCGATGTAACTGCACCGGGTAAAATTACTATAAACCCAGGGTGAAATTTAGGATGGCAGGTTTATTAATTAACAATCAAATGTTTATGCGTTTGGCAGATCATTTCCGAGCCAATAACTTGGGGATAGCACCATATGAAATCAGCGAGTAGAACAGATTAGCGAAAAGCCTCCATTAACGCTGGCAAAGCTTATACCGGTTGTTATTCTTACTACTGGACTCCTTGCTTTTTTTGCTTTTGATCTCGACCAATTTGTTAGGTTTTCTGCATTGAAGGAAAACCGACAGTGGCTTGCCAACTGGGTAGAAGATGCTGGGTATCTTGCCGTTGTCGCTTATATGGTCATTTACGCTACAATGACCGCGTTCTCTGTACCAGGCGGTGCGTTTATGTCTATTACAGGAGGATTGTTATTTGGTCTCTGGCTTGGCTGCATCTTAACAGTAGTCAGCGCTACCATTGGTGCAATTGCTTTGTTTTTGGTGGCGCGTTATACGCTTGCCAATTTATTACGCCAACGCGTTGGCTTTGTGATTAATAAAATGGAAGCAGGGTTCAACGAGAACCCACTCAGTTACATGCTGTTTTTACGCTTAATACCTGTCTTTCCATTTTTCTTCGTCAATCTGGTTCCAGCACTCTTAAGGGTTAGATTAAAGATTTACGTGATCGGCACCTTCTTTGGCATCATTCCTGGTTCTCTAGTCTATACTTGGTTAGGTGATAGTTTTGGTGCGGTTGTTGAAATGGATAGTATTATCGTTTCCCGAATAATTTTTGAGCCAAGGTTTTTGTTTCCTATTATTGGATTAGCCACGCTTGCACTTTTACCGGTAGTCTATAAAAAATTAAATTCTAAGGGAGACTGATTGCATCATAACTTGGGCTCCTGCGAATTTTCCCGAATTAAACTATGATTAAAAAGATCAAAACGGATCTCTGTGTGATAGGTGCCGGGTCTGGTGGTTTATCTGTTGCTGCTGGTGCATCACAACTGGGCGCCAAAGTGGTCTTGCTTGAACGCGGAGAGATGGGTGGCGATTGTCTAAATTACGGCTGCGTTCCTTCAAAAGCCTTGTTGGCTGTAGGTAATATTGTCAACGCAATTCGCACCGTTAAACGGTTTGGAGTTATTGTTTCCGAACCCGTAATCGATCATGCGCTGGTGCGCGATCATATCAAAGGCATAATAGAAGCGATCGCGCCAATCGATTCGCAGGAACGATTTGAGTCGCTCGGTGTTCGTGTTATTCGCGCGGAAGGAAGGTTTTTGGATGGTCGGACGGTTGTGGCCGGAGACCATGAGATCACCGCTAAACGGACGGTTATCGCCACTGGCTCATCCCCGGTCATTCCGCATATCCCGGGTCTTGAAGGTTTACCATATTTTACCAATGAAACCATCTTCGATAATGCTGATCCCATCGAACATCTGTTGGTTATCGGAGGCGGTTCCATCGGGCTGGAAATAGCACAAGCTTTTTCCCGTCTAGGCACCAAAGTGACGGTGTTTGAAGCGTTCAAGGTGCTAGGTAACGAGGATCCAGAACTAGCTGCCGTTGTAACAGGTGCATTAGTGGCGGAAGGGATCGAGATTCTTGAGGGGGTAGAAATAAATGATGTTAGTGGTACAGCTGGCGCGATTACCGTAGGAATTA
>CAYZMI010000054.1:4621-6180 GCA_964479475.1 uncultured Rhodospirillaceae bacterium
GTCATGGTAACCAAAAAGGGTATAGTTGTGGGGGCGTCAATGGTTGGTGCAAATGCTGGTGAGATTATCCAAACCTGGTGCCTACCGATATCCAAGGGCCTCAAAATAAAGGATATAGCAGATTTGATTTTGCCTTATCCTACGATTGGTGAAATCAACAAACGCATATCGGGTTCCTACTATAAGCCATCTCTTTTTAGCGAGAATACGCGGAAATTAGTTAGATTTTTATTATCATTTGGTTAGGTCTATACGCACAAGTCGGACCTGCCCACAGGTTTTACACGGCACTCACTCGTTGATTCTAATTTTTTACAACTTGTAGAGAAATCAGTTATAAAACAATTTAGTTATATAAGCTTTAGGGCTAAATTTTCAGTGTTTGATGCGGATAAATTTGGGGGAAGGTCCATGAACAATGTGGGCAATTGGGTTATGGGAGCGGCAAGTGCCATCATGGCGGTGGGTGGTTTATTTGTCGCCTCAGTGGCGACCAGTGACATTTCATATTACGGTGGACTAGGATTTTTCGTTTTTGCTGTGTTGCTGACATATCTATTCATCAAGGTCAGCACAGGAGATTGATGCTCGATGGGGACGGCAGTGGAAAATCTTCGAGAACTTATGGCCCAGCCTGGTGCCCATGTGATGCCTGCCTGTTTCGACGCGCTGTCGGCGCGGATGATTGAACGCGCCGGTTTCAAGGCTACCTTCATGAGTGGATTTGCGGTTTCTGCTGCTCGGCTCGGGTTGCCTGATACTGGCCTGATTTCTTATGCTGAAATGCTCGAACAAGGCCGTAACATTTGCTCCGCTACATCCATACCCGTAATAGGTGACGCTGATACAGGTTATGGCAATGCACTTAATGTGAAGCGTACTATTCAGGGCTACGCGCAGGCGGGGTTTGCTTGTGCCATGATTGAGGATCAGGTGGCGCCCAAACGCTGCGGCCACACCCGGGGCAAACAAGTAGTGACGCGCGAAGAAGCATTGGGCCGAATTCAGGCAGCGGTTGACGCAAGAGAGGAAGGTGCAGATATTTTAATAATGGCTCGCACAGATGCTCGCGCTACTGACGGTTTCGAAGAAGCCATGTGGCGCATCAAAGCGTTTTCCGAAATTGGTGCGGATATTCTATTTCTTGAGGCACCGGAAAGCGAAGAGGAGATGCGCGCTTTTTGCGACGGCGTTGAAGGTCCCAAGATGGCAAACTTGGTTGAACAGGGAGATACACCGCTGCTACCCACCGATATATTGGGAAAGATGGGTTATAAGATTGTTCTCTATCCGCTTACCATGTTGAATTCGGCCATGACTGCTATGGAGAAGGGCCTGGAAGCTTTAAAAGAGGGTAGAAAACCCGATGGTCTTTCTGACTTTTCTCATCTACGCGACATCGTTGGTTTTCCCGATTACTACGATGCCGAAAAGAAATATGCTGCAAGCGAATAGGCAGTCTGTCTAACGTCATCAAGCGTTTTCACATACTTTTATTGGCAGGTCTGACCCCGTTGCTAATTTTGCTACGGCGTTCAAACAGCACGACGTCGTGTCAT
>CAYZMI010000054.1:6280-13630 GCA_964479475.1 uncultured Rhodospirillaceae bacterium
ATATTTGGCTCCAACTTGTAACTAGTTAGTTCGCCCCCTCACCATAGAGGTAAAAAAATTTGGTTTTGGAGATTACAATCCAACGTATCAAGCACCTTCAATAAAATACTAATGCACGCATTTCCAAACTCTCGCGGATATTAGCGTTGATGGGAGTGTTTGGATCAGCAAACGCGCTATGGGCAGTAAAACGGACGCCGGCGGAAGCATCGGTGTCGAACACCTTGAACACGATCGCCTCGTTACGTGTCATGCGTGGAAAGTAATACCAGCGATGATCCGGACTATAAGAAATATGATAGGTCTCGCCAGTTCGGTTTTTATAGCGCCTTTGATATGGGATGAAGCCCACATCCGGAATTGTTGAGCCGTCGATTAGCGCCAACGGTTCGGATTCTACTGGTTTATTGATAGGGCGCCAAGTTTGAACGATACCAAATCTCCCACGCACCAATTCCTTTGCTTCATCGGGCAAAAAATCGTGCACCCGCTGCGGTGCAGACCGCTCCGTGTAGTCATTATGGACGCCGTGCACAGGATTGCGAATCCATCGTTCTGCAATTTTCGTTTGGTCGGCTGTTCGAAGCGTGTGATCGAACACAAAGACACGCTTGGCACCACTTTTCGCTTTTATCAGTGCTTCGGTTTCAGGGTAATAGACCTGACGTACTTCGTCCTCATCGAAGAAATTTTTTACCTCCGTTTTGTGTTTGACGAGAGCGAAACCATGCGTAGGCAAAGAGAAATCTTCACCACAAGTGCGGCCGTTTTGTATCTGTACACGCCTGGTTTCATATGCGGGCCGATGTGTCTTATGCTCCTCTTCCGGCCAGTCCACATAGCGAACCGGCGGAATGCCGTCATCTATTATGTAGTTAACTTCAGCTTCGATGTTGTCCGCGTGGTTGGTAAGTTTCGCAATAACAGTCATGCGAATTATCCTAGGCCAACGGGTTCATTATGTGCTCCTGGAAAGGCTTTCGCTTGGAGAGCAGATCGTACCATCGTTTAAAGTTGGGATAATCCTCGCGTTCGATTTCCATGGCGAACCAGCGATAGGCGGCGATCCCCAATGGAATATCGGTGACGTTGAAATGATCCCCGCTGATATATTCAGACTTTTCCAAATATCTATCAACAATCGCGATATTGGCCGATAGCTCTTTCCGTGCCTTCTCGATGGCATCCATATCGCGGTCTTCTGGTGCCGTACGGACCATCCCCCAAAATACCGGTACCAAAGTCGGACTCATGGTGGTGAGCTGCCAGTCCATCCAACGTTCGCCGTTGCCACGAACTTGCGGGTCTTCGGGATACATGGTGCCATAGCCGTGCTTTGCTGCGAGATATCGTGAGCATGAGTTTGATTCCCATAGGACAAAATCCCCATCCACTATTGTCGGTACCCGGCCGTTGGGATTGAGCGCCCTATATTCCGGTGTGTCGTTGCCGCCAAAAGGCCCACCAAGATTTTCACGTTCAAACGGTAAATCCAATTCACCACATGTCCAGAGAACTTTTTGAACGTTGGATGAAGTGTCACGGCCGATAATTTTCAACATTTTGTCTGTCTCCTCCTCTATTTTGTTTTATTGGTTTTCGGCTTAATCTTCCGACGGTCCTTTGAGTTCCACCTCGTTACCGTCCGGGTCCTTAAAATAAATAGACTGACCATACCCATCGGCGCCGAACCTACGGCCCGATTTAGTTGGGGTAATCCCATATTCGGCGAGATAGGCGCGCAGTAAGTCCTCGTCAAATTCCTCAATGGTAAGCGCAAAATGTTCCATATTGCGACCCCTGCTCGGCGGGCCGTAACCGGATGCTTGTCCGCTTGGGCTATCGAGAGGTATTAGGTCGATCATCGAGAGACCAGCCTGATATTGAAAGAGACCAGTATCCTCCTTGCGACGCTTTTCCCGGCAACCCAAGATATCGCGATAGAAGTGGATGGATTTTTCAATATCCGCGACTCGAAGCACAACATGATCCAGCTTGGAAATTCGAATGGGGTTCATGGTGCGCCTCCGAAAGGTGCGACGACTATAGCATGGCTCTCGCTGGTTGTGGACTCGGGGTGTTTGGTTAATCGAGCTGCAATAGTTGAAATTTGAGATAAGTGGATTCTGGTAGGTGTGGATGTACAGGATGGTCCGGCCCAGCACCACCGCTGTGCAAAATTCGCCCTTCCCGTCCCGCGGCTCTTAACCCTCTCCGCACCTGTTCGGCAAATAAATCTACAACCATATGGTGGGAACATGAGGCCACAAACAAAAGCCCACCTGGTGCGACCAGGGTTGCAGCCAAACGAACCATTTTTCGATAACCGCGCCCTCCCGCTTTGAGGTCTTTGCGTGATTTTATAAAGGCTGGTGGATCCGAAATTACTAAATCAAATTGTTCAGGTGTCGCACTTAACCTCTCCATTGCGTCGAATGCGCGTGCCTGCCGAAACTCGCAAAGGTTTGCTAGGCCATTCAATTCCGCTGATCGAATAGCGAGGTTCAGCGCAGGCTGTGACCGATCGATCCCGAGCACTGATTTTGCTCCTGCTGCGGCCGCCTGTAAGGCAAATCCGCCGACATAACAATATAGGTCCAGCACCTTGTTATCCTTTGCGTATTTTCCGACTAATTTGCGGTTGGCGGATTGATCAAAAAACCAGCCTGTTTTTTGTCCGGTACCGGGTTCGGCAAAGAACTGAATACCGCCTTCTTCAATTTTGATTGGTCCGGAGGGGACATCACCGATCCATTGGATGTTAGGCTCAAGCCCCTCTAATTTGCGTGCAATACCGTCACCCTTTACGAGGATGCTGTTGGGTTGCAGTAACGTTTGCAACGTGGCCACAACTTCGTCCATCACCCTCTCGGCGCCCGCGGCATTGGCTTCTATTACTATGATTTCTCCATAGCGATCTACAATGAGCCCCGGCAACCCATCTGCTTCAGCGTGGACTAGCCGGTAATATGGCAGCTTAAATACGCGTTCTCTCAATTTTAGCGCGCGTTCAATTCGTGCTCTAATTAGGGACAAGTTCAACCTTTGGGCTTCGCGGCTGACGATCCTCCCCGCGATAAGTGAGTGAGAATTGAAAAATCCAGTCCCCAAAATTTTGCCGCTAGGCTCCTCAAACTTAACCACTTCACCTCGTTTTAATGACTTGGTTTCCGGCGACATGTCAATTTCGTTGGAATATATCCAAGGGTATCCGGACTGGGCCCGCTTGTGCTGCCCGGGTAGTATACGAACCTTAGGGTAGTCCTTATGTCGTTCGGCATCGGTCATGGTGAACTTTGTTTGGCTGCCAAGGATTCACGCCAAGTTATATAGTAGGTAGCTACAAATATAATTACCGCACCAATCCATACCCAGATTTCCGGCCACTCCTGATATAAAAAAAAGCCAAGCAAAGCGGCAAAGGGAAGGCGCAGAAAATCGAAAGGCATCACGAAGCTCGCATCCGCTGTTGCGAAGGATCGAATCATACAAGAATGGGCCCAGTATCCAGATAACCCCAGAAGCAAGATTGGTATTAGGTCTTCCCAACTGGGTGTCACCCAAACGAAGGCTGCGGGCACCGCCGAAATGGGTATAAAAATAAGCGCCATATAAAGAAGTATGGCGTTCGGCGTGTCAGTGCGCGACAGAGCCTTGGTTGCGGTCTGGGAGGACGCGTAAAAAAAGGCAGACATTACTACTGCAGCGGTTCCGAAACTAATTTCGATAAACCCAGGTCGGATAATGACTAGGGCACCGACAAATCCGAGCGCGGTGGCTATCCATCGGTGGGGTCCGACAGATTCTCGAAGGAATAGAGCTGCCATCACAACCACAAATAGCGGTGTAGTAAACTGCAATGCCTGCAAATCAGCTAAGGTGACTAGCGTCACGCCCAGGAACCAGCCGATATTGCCGAGATAGTGGATACCATTGCGGAACACGTGCAGTGGAAGTCTTTTTGTGACAAGTTCGCTGCGATTTTGGCGCAAAGCCCAAGGTAGAATTAAAAAAAGACTAATAACGCTACGGAGAAAAATCATCTCTAGTATATGGAATTTTGTCTGCATATGACGAATGACTACTGCCATCGCCAGCAGAGATAAACCGCCTAGTATCATCCAGATGGGCCCTCGTACCACTGCCGGCAAACTATTAAACGAATGTGTAACGAAGTTCATTAGAGGTTCAATTTCAGTCGCCTATGGCGACACCTTCGCGCCGTGGATCGGCGCCGCCTTCCAATCCAGTCGGATGAATGCGGATGCCATGCAACCCGCTTGTCTTACGTCGGATCCTGATCAAATGCCCCAGCTTCATAAGGGAAGGCACCAGTTGTTCTAAGGTGCTACCTTTCTCTAGTTCGGTTCGGGCGTTTTTGTTTATGTGATGCGGTAGGGCTATGGCCTCGGCGAGTGGTAATTTCCAATCGAGTGATGCAATCAGAGTCTTGACAACATAGCCGATGATGCTGGATCCACCTGGGGTGCCCAAAGTCATAACTAGACGACCCCGATTATCCGTGACGATGGTTGGTGACATAGAGCTGCGCGGGCGTTTTAGTGGGCCCGGGCGATTGGCGACTGGCAAACCATCGAGCACCGGATTGGGAGAAAAATCAGTTAATTCATCGTTGAGCATAAAGCCTCGCACCATAATACGTGATCCAAATGCCATGCCGATGGATGTAGTCATGGACACCGCATTTCCCCATGCGTCTACTATGCTAATGTGGCTGGTGGAAGTGGGTCTTTGATTACCAGAGTCGGCCGATTGAAGGCGGGGCACAACTCTCGGAGGTACACCAGGTGAGGCCTTCCCCATGGAATGTACAGCAGAGATTTCCTGAGAACGGCCTTGGAGGTAGTCAGGGTCTAGCAAGCCGTCGATAGGGACCGACACGAAGTCTGGGTCCGCTACATAAAAATTTCGGTCCGCGAATGCTAGTCGGCTCGCTTCAGAAATCAAATGGATCGCTTGGGCCGAACCCGGTTTGAGGCGGGCCATGTCAAAATGTTCCAGTAAACCTATAATCTGTAATGTCGCAATGCCTCCCGAGGTTGGCGGCGGCATACCGCAGATACGCCAGTTACGATAAGGGCGGCACAATATGCGGCGTTCCTTGGCGCTGTAGCGGGAGAGATCGAGTGGCGTCATTTGCGCAGGTAGCCAATCGGCGTTGAGCACTGCGGCAGCGATGTCTTCCGCTACAGCGCCTTTATAAAATGCATCCGCGCCGTAAGCCGCAATGAGCCGGAGGGTTGCAGCCAAGTTGGGGTTGCGCAGCTGACTACCGATAGGCACCGGTTGGCCCTTGTCGGTATAAAAATACTGACGTGCGCGGGAAAATTTCTTGAGATGTTGATCGCGCTTGATCATGGCGTGAAGTCGCGGTGAGACGACAAACCCCTTCTCCGCAAGCTTAATTGCACGATCGAAAAGGCGTCGCCAGGGTAACCGCCCATGGTGGCGATGGGCAGCTTGTAGCATTCGCAGAGTACCTGGGACACCAACGCCTCGGCCCCCGGTTTGTCGTATGTTAAACGGTAGGGGTTGGCCTAAGTCGTTTAAGAATAATGCGTTGGTTGCCGTAGCGGGTGCGGTTTCACGGCCGTCATAGGCGTGAAATACAGGCTCGGAGCTGTTTCCTGATTTACTGGGGCTGTAATGAATCAAGAATCCGCCACCGCCGATGCCGGAGCTTTGTGGCTCCACGAGGGTAAGGACCATCTGCGCTGCGATAGTAGCATCGACGGCACTGCCACCGGCGCGCAAGACGGCTAACCCTGCTTTCGCTGCATGCGGATTAGCTGCGGCGATCATATGGCGCTTGGCGTGGATCGGGTATCCGTGCTCGCATCCCGTGGTCAGGAATATGAGACTGAAGGCTGCAATTAAAATTTGATAAGAGTGTAAAATGGCCTATTCCCTTAAATTCAACTAGCCGCGCATGGCATTGCTGTCCCCTATTTATGGGCTAAAGCGTCTTGAACCGCCAAGGAAAACCTTTCGCGTTGCAAAAATACCGAGTAAAACTCTCCGTTTTGACGCGTCGGGATATCGATTAGTCTCGATCTGCAGATACTTTTCGTCAAACTGGAGGTTGATGTGAGCGCGGCCGGCCGCAAGAAACGTAAATCGGTTCCCGAAATTCGTGCCCGCAAGGGTGGTGAGCCAATCGTATCCCTCACTGCATATAGCGCGCCGATGGCGTCGTTACTTGATCCGCATACCGATCTATTTATCGTGGGTGATTCTGTTGGTATGGTTTTGTATGGCTTTGAAAGCACGCTCGGTGTCACGCTTGAAATGATGATAGGCCATGGCGCTGCGGTGGTCCGGGGATCGGAGTGTGCCTGTGTTGTTGTTGATTTGCCATTTGGTTCCTATCAAGAAACGCCGGCACAAGCCTTTCGAAATGCATCAAAGGTTATGAAATTGACTGGCTGCGATGCGGTCAAGCTTGAAGGCGGCGAGGAAATGGCAGAAACCGTTGCTTTCCTGGTTTCTCGTGGGATACCCGTAATGGGGCATGTGGGGCTGCAACCACAAAGTGTTAACACGCTAGGAGGTTATCGTGCGCGCGGTCGGGAACGTGATGAAGCGACGGTCATAATCGCTGGTGCCGGAGCTATCGCCGAAGCGGGCGCATTTTCTATCGTTGTTGAAGGTGTTGTTGAAACACTAGCTCGTGAAGTTACGAGTGCAGTTGCAGTACCAACTATAGGTATTGGGGCATCCGCCGAATGTGATGGCCAAGTGTTAGTGACTGAAGATATGCTTGGGCTTTTCACCGATTTTAAACCCAAATTTGTGCGCCGTTACGCCGAGTTGGGACCCAAAGTGGGCAAGGCCGCAGCGGCCTACGCTCGCGATGTGCGGGCGCGGCGCTTTCCCGGACCCGAAAATTGCTTTAGAGAGGGTTTTCGCAAAGACGGCTGAGCGCACCGCCAGCCTCATGTAATGTGACATTCTAGATTTGTAATGGGATCGTCTACTGTTAACCTAAACTGCTCGCACGCGGGAGACTGCCCGTTGGAAACCTTACGTAAGGTGAGTGAGCTCCGGCTATACACTGGTCGATGGCGAGCCAAAGGGCTGTCGATCGGGTTGGTGCCGACTATGGGCGCAATCCACGACGGGCATTTGAGCCTGGTGAAAATTGCCCAAGCTCGTTGTGATAAGGTGATCGTTACTACGTTCGTTAACCCCAAGCAGTTTGGCAAAGGCGAAGATATTGACACCTATCCTGCCGACGAAATGCGCGATACGGAATTGTTGGCGGAGACTGGTGCAGATCTCTTATTCGCCCCAAGCCAGTCGGAAGTCTATCCGCCGGATTTTGACACC
>CAYZMI010000054.1:13730-15038 GCA_964479475.1 uncultured Rhodospirillaceae bacterium
TTTGTAATGGCTGAGAGACGGACTCGCTGAAGCGGTAATCCCATTTCGGACAGTGATCGCAAAACAGTTTCCGCATTTCGTTTGGCTTTGTTTGAGGCTACCGTCACCTGGCCGGGGGAGCCTCGCCCCATTGCTACCGCAACCAGGTCGAAACCTGCCTGTGGACGACGTTGAAGCGCTTGATTAACTGCGGCATATAGAGGTTGTTGATAGGCAACGTTAGGCCGATCGAACCTAATCACTACCAGCGGGCGGCGATCCGCAACTGTCCCAAGTGAACGAGCTGCCGAAGGACCCATAGATGCAACCGATCCGACAATAGGCGCTGCCGTGGCGAAGGCACGGTTGGCAAGGCTATTGCCTAACAACTCACCGTTCTTAATGGCGAGCGACAGCGATGTTAAATTGTTACGCTCACTGCCAACATATGTAGTCTGGCGGTTGATGTCCTCGCTCAATTCGTTGAGGAGGCGATCGATGAGAACCACGGTACGATTTACCTCATCTTCGAGGATAGCCAGTTGGCGATGGTCTTCCTCCACCGCACCACTAAGCCCGTAGGCTGCACGAGTAGTCTCTAAAAGGTAAGACGACATAGTGCTAGTGCCGGCTACCGAGTTCGCCAGAGAGTTCATCTGTGCGATATCAGAGTCGATGCGTGCTAGCGCGCTTTGTGAAACGTTCCATTGTTTAACCAAATACGGGTTACCAGGCGTGGTTCCAACATGGAGCCGTGAATTAATCGACGCGATGGATGAATGGTAAGCCTGGGCATGGGCACCTGTTTCCCGCCGAATATGTTGCAGAGATGTGTTCCATTGGCGGGTTTGTTCACGCATCCGCTGCAATTCAACGCGCAACATAGTGACTTTTTGGCCAACGAACGTACCAGTTGTCTGTCCCGGCGTAATAGGCGGAGGCACGAAGGTATTCGTACCCAACATCGGTGGCTCACCCGGCGAATTTATGACTGGTTGACCACTACGCTCTCCTGCTGACGGCCGAATTTGAACGGCTCGGGTCCGTTGCACGGGTGTTGCAGTAGCTGTTGTCGCTGCGGGTGGTGGTGCTGGATTATTGCCCGTCAATGACGGCCAAAGATCATCAAAGGAGAACGAACATGCAGACAGCACAGCACTAGCGCAAATAAGGATTATTGTGGAACGAAAAATGGCCATGAACGGGCCTCACCAATTGAAATGGTCTAACGAGAACGGCTACCAAACTAAATTTTAAGCCAAACTCTTGATTAACAAACATGTTACTCAATGAGAATCTAGTTCACAAGGTGAATTGCGCAAAATTTAG
>CAYZMI010000055.1:0-9210 GCA_964479475.1 uncultured Rhodospirillaceae bacterium
CGACTTGATCGTATCAGCCACGCCGGCATGCTAGGTCTTAGCTCTTTGTTAAGACATAGAACTGCTGTGGAACCGGGAGCTCCGATCGCAGTGGATATTGAACGAGACCAACTCGCGTTTTTCCCTATTATATATTGGCCAATTTCGAAGTCTCAACGTCGACTGTCTAATCAAGCCGTTGAAAAGTTGAACGCTTATTTGCGAACCGGCGGAAATATTCTTTTCGATACGCGGGAACAATCCACATTAGCGTTTGATCCATTTGGAGTAGGAGGTGCAGGGGCGGCAAATTTGCGGCGTCTGTTAATTGACCTCGACATACCCGCCGTCATTCCGGTGCCAGCCGATCATGTTTTGACCAGGAGTTTTTATTTACTAAAGCAGTTCCACGGCCGATGGACTGGCGGCACTGTTTGGGTTGAACGCCGCGGCGGGCGTCACAATGATGGTGTCTCATCGATTATTATGGGTAGCAATGACTGGGCGGGAGCCTGGGCTGTAAATAGCGATGGGGTTGCTATGTTTCCGGTTGTACCGGGCGGTGAAAGGCAGCGCGAATTGGCTTACCGATTTGGCGTAAACTGGATCATGTATTGCCTGACAGGTAATTATAAAACCGATCAAGTACACCTACCAGCGATCATCGAGCGGCTCGGGCAATAACGTCGGTGCCGTAGGAGATGAAAATATGATGACAGTCGACTTTGCACCGACTTTTCCGTGGTCCGTCATAATCGTGCTTGCGGCTTTAACGTCGATCATGCTTGGCGTTGGAATAATAAAAAAAGCAAGAGGTATAGCGTGGCGCATTACAGCATCAGCCGGCCTGTTAATTGCGCTAATCAATCCAGTAGTAGTAGAGGAAAAACGAGAACGGAGCGATGACGTTCTTGCTGTGGTTGTAGATGAATCCTTAAGTCAAGATATTGGTAAACGCCGAGAATTCACTAGAAAGGCGCTTGCTCACATACAAGAAGCCGCCAGCAAGATGCAAAACGTGGACATACGTATCATTCGTACTTCTGGTGAGCATGACAATTCGGGCCAACCTACAGATGGCACGCAGCTTTTCAAAACGCTAGCGAAGGAAACTGCCGATGTCCCGCGGAAGCTAATGGCCGGTACAATATTCATTACCGACGGTCAAGTACACGATATTCCTAAATCCCATATAACCCAAGTCGTAGACGGTCCTCTGCATATAATTCTTACAGGAAAACGTAATGAATTCGATCGACGCTTAGTAATTCTCCAAATTCCCAAATTTGGTATCGTCGGCAGATCTGTACCCCTCAAATTTAGGGTGGAAGACACCTCCGCAAACAACGAAAAAGTAAGGGTATTCTTAACTAAGGATGGCGCACTCTCTGAATCGATTTTAGTTCCGGTCAACCGCGACTTTACGGTGGATATCGAACTCAGTCATGCCGGGGCGAATATACTCCAGGTGGAAGTCCCAAGTAATAATGGAGAGCTATCAAAAATAAACAATCGGGCTGTGGTTTCGGTTAACGGGGTGCGGGAACGATTGCGCGTCTTGCTGGTTTCAGGCGAACCTCATCCAGGAGAACGCATTTGGCGGAATTTGCTAAAGGCGGACCCATCTGTCGATCTCATCCATTTCACGATCCTTCGTCCGCCTGAAAAACAGGATATGACGCCAGTAAACGAGTTATCGTTGATAGCATTCCCCATTAGGGAATTATTTGAAATCAAGCTCCACGAATTTGATTTGATTATATTCGATCGTTACAAGCGTCGAGGTGTCCTTCCCTCAATATATATCGACAATATTGCGCGATACGTCGAAGGGGGAGGCGCACTACTGGAAGCTGCCGGACCTGAATATTCCGGCAGCGAATCACTATATCAAACACCGCTTGCGCGCATACTCCCAGGGGAACCCAGCGGGCAGGTGTTTATCGGGGGCTTACGTCCACGACTAACCAAAGCTGGGCAAAGGCATACTATTACCGCAGACTTGCCGGGCGCAGGAATTGGCGAAGAATTGCCGCGCTGGGGTCGGTGGTTTCGTCAGGTGGCCGTAAGTAATCGCGGGGGATCCGCCCTAATTAAGGGGCATAGAAACAGACCCATTCTGCTCGTCAACCGCGTCAAAAAGGGTCGCGTTGCGCAACTTCTCAGCGATCATATTTGGCTGTGGGCAAGAGGTTTCGAAGGCGGCGGACCGCATGGCGAATTGCTACGGCGTGTTGGACATTGGTTAATGAAAGAACCGGAACTCGAGGAAAATAGTTTGCGAGCGCGTATGGCCGGCAAACGTCTAATAGTAACACGCCGAAGCGTAGAGCCCGATTTTTCTAAGGTTGAAATAATCTCTCCATCTGGTGCTAAATCGTCGGTAAAGCTTTTACCAGGTATCGGTGGACGCGCAAAAGCAGCCGTTTCGGTAAAGGAATCGGGCATCTATCAAGTGAAGGACAGTAAACATACAACGTTGGCCGCCGTTGGAAGATTAAATCCACTCGAATTTTCCGACATGCGGACAAGCGATAAACATTTTGCACCACTCGTAAAGGCTACCGGTGGTGGAGTAGCGTGGATGCAAGACGGCATGCCCGAGCTACGGCGCGTGCGTTCTGGGCGCATGATGGCGGGTTCGAACTGGTTCGGTGTGTTGAACAATAAAAATTATTTGGTCAAAAGCGTTCGTGAGGCACCCCTATTACCAGGGCTCGCACTGTTGATTTTGGCCTTAGGAGCGTTGATGATGGCGTGGCGTGCGGAAGGACGATAGGCTTTCTAACAGCCAACTTACAAAACTAGTGTTCCTTTTCTTCTGACACTGATGAACATTTCGCCTCCGACAGAGATTGAGGATAGCATATCAACACGAATTGAAAGTTGGTGTTAACCCGAACAAATTTTTGAGGATTTTTCCACATTTCTCATCCAGCCAACACAAATACCGAATTTAAAGTAGTACACCGTCACATAAGACTAGGTAACCACAATGCAAGCTGTGGCCACTGTACCATCATCAAAATGAGAATTGCATCGCACACAAGAAATGGGAAGGCCGCGGTTGCAACTTGGAACAAAGTCGTCCCCTTGGGCGCTACTCCCAACATGACATAGAGCAACAAACCAAAGGGAGGGGTGGTACCCGCCATTTCAAATGTCATCAGAACGAAAAGACCGAACCAAATTAAATCGAACCCGAGTTGCTGCGCGAGTGGAAAGAAAATGGGCACAGTGATTAACATCATGGAAGTCGCATCCATGAACATTCCAAGTGCGATGAGAATGAAGAACATTACCAACAGCACCCAATATTTCGAGATCTTGAAATCAGTCGCCCACTCCAAAAGCCCGGCACTCGCACCCGAATACGCCAGTAGCTGGCTAAATACGGTGGAACTCATGATGATAAAGAACACCATAGCCCCCACCTTAACCGTCGCTTCAACTGAGGTGCGGATTGCATCGAACGTCAACACTCGAAATGCCAAGGCCAATATCATTACTCCCAGCACACCGAAGGCAGCAGCTTCTGTGGGGGTCGATAAACCGAGAATGATGAAACCGATCACCATGAACACCACCAAACTCATAGGCAGAATGTTGATGCAAATAATTTTTATGCGCTCGGATAACGGTGGCATTTCTACGGCATAGGCAGGCGCGGAATCAGGCCTAAGTTTTATCTGTAAATAAATCAACGCCGCATAAAGACCTGCAAGCACAAACCCGGGTAAGAACCCTGCAATCAGCAAACGTCCGACGTCTATATTGGCCACCGATGCGAGAAGAACTCCTAGTGCCGACGGTGGAATTATCATGGCCAACCCACCGGTTCCTAAAATAGGTCCCATCGACATTCGTTGGTTGTATCCGCGCCGTTGCATTTCAGGAACCATCAAAGCGCCAAGCATCGCGG
Organism: uncultured Rhodospirillaceae bacterium; assembly: GCA_964479475.1. Classification (GTDB taxonomy): domain Bacteria; phylum Pseudomonadota; class Alphaproteobacteria; order MPNO01; family UBA2964; genus JAQBTY01. The sequence goes on from CAYZMI010000055.1 coordinate 3,902, forward strand.
TGTTCGCCATGCTGGACCCGGTTAAAGTTGAAAACATCGCACCACCGGCAACGGTCAAATAGCATAATCTTCCGCGCAACCGGCCAAACAGCACATCGAGCCCATCGAAGACGCGAATAGCGAGCCCAGTGTGAAAAAATAATGCTCCCATCATGATAAACATAGGCACCGGACCCAAAGTGAACCGAGTTATTAGCGATGTCGAATTGTCAACAATTTGGGTCCATCCTTCGATACTGCCCATAAATATTAAAACACCGACAATGTTCGTGGTAATAAATGTCAAGGCAACAGGCACACCCATCGCCATGAAAAACATTACCATTCCTATAAGAGTGGTAAGCGCCCAATACCATTCCATATCCATGGTTTAGACCCCTTCCCGCTCAGCAAGGTTTTGACTGTACATGTCGTCAATCCCCGCAAGATATCGAGCAAATTCTGCCGCTACGAAAAAGAAACATAGGGGCATTGGGCAAAACAGAAGCCATAGCGGCATGTCGATGCTGCGGACGTCTACCTGATCCTGTCCCCAGGCCACCAAAAACAACTCCATTGCGTGGTAGCAATAAATAGAGGACGAAACGATGCAAATTGAGTAAACAATTTTTGCGACGACATTTTTTATTGCCGACGGAAGAAACTGGGTTATGGCGTCAATAAATACGTGCCCCTTAATCCGTACAAGCCAAGGGGCAGCCAACATCGCGAACCAAAGCAATATGTATTCGACCACGGCAATTGTAAACAACGGCGGCTTTAAACCCAAAATCCGCATTGTCACATCAACGACTATCATTGCGAAACTGGTAAAAATTAGAATGCCAGCAAGTACAGCCATACCGTTTATGGTGGCGTTGTAAATTTTAATAATTCCGCTCACCTGCACCCCCACTCACTTAATTGTCTTGCCATAAGATTAAACAACCCAACCGCACGGCATTTCGAAATTTGGTATCTACCCTATTGATCAGTCGTCGTTGCCATCCCTGACCTCGTACAGTCTATGGCTGTTTAAGGGACACAACTCTTGAGAGTTTTGCAAGCACTCAGCCTTTTGTCACCTCTAAATCAAAATTCCATACGGGACACGGAACTACAAATAAGCACCGACGTACCGGATCAGCACTACTTACAGGGAATCTAGGCTGTACCGTGCAGAATCACATGAGACTGGGCAGCCACAATGCAATCTGCGGCCATTGAACCATCATTAAAATTAGAATTGCGTCGCAGACGAGGAACGGAAATGCTGCCGCCGCCACCTGATAAAGTGTCGTTCCTTTGGGCGCCACCCCCAACATTACATATAGCAATAATCCAAAGGGCGGAGTGGTTCCCGCCATTTCGAATGTCATTAAGACAAACAGACCAAACCAGATCAGGTCGAAACCAAGTGCTTCCGCTAACGGAAAAAAGATGGGCACGGTGATGAGCATCATGGAAGTTGCATCCATGAACATGCCAAGTGCTATGAGAATGAAGAACATCATTAGTAGCACCAAATATTTCGAAATCTCGAAACTGGCTGCCCATTTTAGGAGCCCTGCGCTGGCACCGGAAAATGCGAGCAACTGACTGAATACAGTCGAACTCATGATAATAAAAAACACCATGGCGCCGACCTTCACGGTTGCCTCAACCGCGGTATAGATTGATTTAAACGTTAAGGCTCGAAATAGTACCGCAAGAATAAAAACACCGAAAACGCCGAAGGCCGCAGCTTCAGTGGGCGTTGCCCAACCCAGAATGATGAATCCGATCACCATGAAGACGACCAAACTCATAGGTAGAATATTCACACAAACTATTCTTATACGCTCCGTAATGGGCGGCATTTCGACATCATAGGCGGGAGCAGATTCCGGATTAATTTTAAGCTGTAGAAAAATCATGATCGCGTACAAACCCGCCAATATAAATCCTGGCAAAAATCCAGCTACCAGAAGTCGCCCCACATCAATATTTGCCACCGAGGCCAACAGCACACCTAAAGCCGACGGCGGGATAATCATCGCGAGACCGCCGGTACCCAATATGGGTCCCATGGACATGCGCGAGTTGTAGCCGCGCTTTTGCATTTCGGGGACCATCAGAGATCCGAGCATTGCCGTATTGGCCATACTGGAGCCTGTCAGCGTCGAAAACATCGAGCCACCGGCAACTGTTAGAAAACAAAGCCTTCCTGGTAACTTACCAAAAAGCACGTCGAGCCCATCAAACACTCTAATTGCCAACCCCGTATGAAAAAACAGCGCACCCATCATGATAAAAATGGGCACCGGACCTAAAGTGAACCGGGTGATCAGCTGGGTAGAGTTATCAGCAATCTGGGTCCAGCCGGCAGCGTCTCCGTAAAAAATCAACACACCGATAATATTGGTCAAAATAAACGTAAACGCGACTGGCACGCCCATGGCCATAAAGAAAATGACCATGCCGATGAGGGTACACAGAGCCCAATACCATTCCATCAGACACTCTCCCTCTCAGAAAGCGTTTGGCTATACATATCATCGAAGCCCAACAAATATCGCAAGAATTCAAAAATCAGCATAAGGAAGCAGAGCGGCATGGGGACAAAAAGGAGCCACATTGGAATTTCCATACTGCGCATGTCGATTTCACCAGACTGAACCGCTTCGGTGAGTAGGTTCACGAGCTGATAGCAGTATATACTGCATGCTATTATACATGCTGTGTAAACGATTTTAGCAACGACCTTTTTGACTGTGGGTGGAAAAAATTGTGTTACAGCGTCAATAAACACATGACCTTTAATCCGCAGCAAGTACGGTGCAGCTAACATCGTGAAATAAAGTAAAATGTATTCCACCGTCGTTAGCACAAAAATCCACGGTTGAAATCCGGTGATGCGCATTAAGACGTCGATAATGATTAATGTGACAGCCGTGAAAATCGTTATGCCCGCACCAATCGCCATCCCGTAAAGGACATTATTATAAAGTCTAACAATTAATTCCACGGTTCAGCATCCTTTTGCCGTTTAGTTGCTACTGAAATTCCACAAATAGGTATCACACCAAATGTCGGCTGCCGGTTCATCGACGCATTATAACATTATAGCCCTAGTCAGACGCACTAACCCCTGTTCTAACCTGAGGAAACCAAACCATACTCAGGCAGTCGTTTCGTTCTTTTGCCTTGTTTAGCAGCAATTTTGCCTTGTTTAGCAGCAATGACGTGTTCCTAACATAATCAAGAAGCGGTAACCAGCTGCAGTCAAGGTCTTTTAATTGATGTAATTACGTAAGCCACCTAACATGGAGCCTAAATTTAATTCGTCGATCAGTCATAGGTACCATACCATGTCATTTGAGATTGCACCCCTATCTCCAGCAATCGGCGCAGAAATTCACGGTGTGGATTTAGGAAAACCTCTTGATGAAAAGACGCGAAATGCGTTGCTGAATGCCTGGCACGACTATCTTCTATTATTATTCAGGGAACAGGATATTTCCGATGATGCTTTGATACATAGTTCCGATTGGATCGGATCCATTGGTAAACGTGCCCGACCGAAGGACAGGCGTCAGGAGCAAGACCCCTATATTATGTTGGTATCAAACATTCGGGAAAACGGCGAATTGGTAGGTTCTTTACCCGATGGTGAAATGTGGTTTCACCACGACATGGCATTCGTCGACACGCCTCACCGCGCAACCTTTTTATACGCCGTAGAAATCCCCTCGGAGGGTGGCCACACATGTTTTGCCAACATGTATGCCGCACATGACAATTTACCTGCCCGGCTAAGGAAGGCGATTACCGGTAAGACAGTGCTACAAGTTTTTGATTTTGCCCAAACCAGTCAACCGGATATTGACAATCTAGATGGTGTCAAATACGCGAGGCAACCAGCCATCGTACGTCACCCCGATACCGGAAAATGCGCTCTATATATCAACCGGCTTATGTCCGCGACACTTGATGGCATGGACCGAACCGACGCCGAGAATTTGATCGACGAAATAATACCCTATGCAGAAGATCCTGCCATTATTTACGAGCATCATTGGTGCCCGGGTGATTACATCGTTTGGGATAACCGATGTTCGACACATGCCCGTACTGACTTTCCGGCTGATCAAAGACGATTGCTCAGGCGAGGCATGATTGAAGGCGACCCCATGATCGCCGCATGGGCATAATTACCTTGATAATTCTTAAAACATCTCTTCTTCGCTCAAAAAATTATTCGGCCCAAATTGAACACATTCCATTGCGAAACTTGCTCGGTAATGTCATCGTAGCGGTGATTCGCAAATTCATTCTTCATAAGAGGAAGCGAATTAATAAATGTTCCGGCCAAATGACTCCGCTCCTAACGGGCAGGTTCATAGGGCAAAAAGACATTCAGTCGTTAAAACGGGCAAAAGGGAGGTAGGATCCAATGCCACGTAAAAAATCATTAGCAGTTCTCGCGGGTATTTCCGCCGCTGCTTTTATTGTTACAACCGCACATGCAACAACACTTAGTCTCACGACAAGCTTGGTCCGGACGGACAAGCAAGTCACAACTTATTTCAAACTGTTCCATGACCCGGTCAACAAAGCCGATAATGGGATTACGTTAAATTATAAAGGTGGCCCTGAAGTCATACCGAACAGAAAACAGGGTGCCGCACTGAAGCGTGGTGTTGTCGACGCCCATTTCGGTCCAAGCGGCTACTATTCGGGTCTCGTTCCCTGCGCCCGCGTCGTGACGCTCGCAAAAACGCCCCAAAAGCGAATTCGCGAGAACGGTGGTTGGGAGCTTCTGGAAAGTTGTTGGAAAAAATATTTGAACGCCCAGATCATTGCACATCCGTTCGAAGGCGTAACAAAATTTCATGTTTATCTCGTCGATAAACCACGTACCAGCGAAAAGACCGGACTGGACCTCAAGGGTTACACCATGCGTTCAACGGCGCTTTATCATCCGTTCTACAAAGTCATGGGCGCCCGTCCGATAAATATTTCGCCAGGCGATGTATACACCTCTTTGGAACGAAAACTTGTGCGCGGGCTAGCATGGCCAGAAGGCAATATCTATCGTTATGGCTGGCAAAAGTTCGTTAAATACCGCATGGGACCAGGTTTCTGGCGGTCATCTTCCTTGGTTATAGTCAATCTTGATGCCTGGAAAAAGCTGAACAAAAAACAGCAGAACGCCATGAAGGCGGCTGGCAGAAAGTTCGAAATTGATAGCACGCCTTATTATGGTGCGCTCGGCAAAATTGACACCGCGAAATTGGTCAAGGCTGGTGTTAAATTAGTCACGCTGAAAGGTGCTGTAGGCAAGGCCT
>CAYZMI010000055.1:9310-14609 GCA_964479475.1 uncultured Rhodospirillaceae bacterium
AATTCAGGGATAAACCAATCCTCCATTGCTGTTTTATAATTCGATCGGGCACATATACGTCGAAACCAGTCATACACTTGAGGGCGTGCTTCAATTAACCAAGTTTGTTTTAGGTGGGCAACACGCGTGACATAGGGCGTAAACGCAATATCCGCCAGCGAATAGCTGTCGCCCGTCAGCCAAGACCCTCGGCACAATTCGTGTTCCATGTCATCGAGCATTTGAACTACGCGTTTAATAGCGGGCTTAAAATATGAACTATCGACACCTCGCATGACGTTCTCGGTCATACGCGCCCGCTTTACCGGATCCACGTAGCCATCAAGGGTCTTCTTGAGTTCTTCTTCAGTTTTACCTTCGATGAATTGGTAACGAAACGCAATGCAAGCGCTAATTGTCGCACTCGCCGCATGCAACCCCTCGTCCAGCTGTTTAACCCAAATTCGCATGCGGGCGCGCGCTGTGGGAGCTATGGGCCGAAGCGGCGGGTCATGAAAGACATCATCGAGATATTCATCAATTACTGCCGACTCATAAATTACTTGGCCGTCGTGAATGATCGTTGGCACCACACCGTTCGGATTGAGTTTAAGATAATCGGGCTGATGTTGATCACCGGCACGAAGATTAAAATGATGCGATGTAAAGTCCAATTTTTTTTCAGCAAGTGTGAGACGTACTTTCTGCGAGCAGGTCGACATACCGTTATGATAAAGCTCGATCATATTTTTTCCTTGTTGGGCTTTGCCAAATTGTTAATTGCGCGGGATTATCCTGGAAAAGCGATTTTGAAGGGTTAGGCCCTTTACGCCTTACTTTTTGCCGCCGCTCCTTTTCTTTTCGACTTTGCCCGAACACGTGTTGTCGGCACGGACGCCCGTGCCGCAGCCGACCTGCCTCGTTGCCCTGCCTTTTTGAGATTAAGCTGGCCAAGTCCCGGGCGGTAGCTTTTCTCGTCAAGGAATTGGCGCATTCCCTCGTCGCGACCAGGAATTTTATCAGTCGCTTTGCAGGCTTGGTTTTTCACAGTGAGATAATCACCAGCTTCGTTTTCGCTCATTTTACGAACAGCACGTATTGCCTCTTTTGTGTAGCGCATAGCATTTGGGCTCTTGGTCATTAACTTTTTAGCCAGCTTAACAGTTTCACTTTTCAGCTTATTCGCCGGCACCGAATAGTTAACCAGACGTATTTTCTCTGCCGTTTTCCCATCAAAGGGATCACCGGTTACGGCATAATAAAGCGCATCGCGATAGCTTAACACATCGGCAACATTCCAACTCACGATACCGCCAGGGATTATGCCCCAATTGACCTCAGACAAGCCAAAAATCGCCTTATGGGAAGCGATTGCAAAGTCACATGCGCAAAGTTGAGTAAATGCGCCGCCAAAGCAATACCCGTTGACCATAGCAATCGTTGGTTTCGGAAAATTAACCAGCTTATCCCATCGCCACGCGTGGGATGCCTTTTGCGCCCGAACGCGTTTTTTTGCATCTTTCTCGTTGGCGCGAAAATAAAGCGCCAAATCTTGCCCAGCGGAAAAAGCCTTGCCCGCGCCGGTTAGTACTAGAATCTGCGTGTCGTCATCCTCGGCCGTAATATCGAGGGCCTCGTTCATTTCAAAATGGAGTTCTGGGCTCATTGCATTGCGTTTTTCGGGACGATTGAGAATAAGCCATGTAATGCCTTTTTGAGTGCCCTTACCCTTCTCGATTAACACGGTATTGAATTTCTTTTTTGCCATGTAACAACTCTCCCTGATGGATGATGAAAGATGCGCGGAGAGTACCAATCGAGTTTAAAACCGACAAGCGACCGGCGCACAGCTTGACCGTTGGGTTTAGCTCACCCAAGATTGCCTAAATTATGGCAGAGGGGAGAAACATGAAAACCGCCATCGTGAATATCAAGACGATTGTGACCGGCGACTGGCGCAAACCTTTTTCCAAGGGCGATGCAGTATTGATGGATAAGGGCAAGATCCGGAAAGTGGGCACACTCTCGGCATCGGAATTGAAAACCTGCGACATTGTGGTGGATGCGGGTGGCACTACGGCCTGCCCAGGGCTGATTGATTCCCAAGTCCATATCGCCTTTGGTGATTACACGCCACGCCAACAAACAGTCGGCTTTCTAGAGAGCTACTTACATGGTGGTGTGACTAGCAATTTATCAGCTAGTGAAGTGCACGTACCTGGTCGCCCCAGCGATCCAGAAGGCGTGAAGGCATTAGCAGTTGCGGCGCTTAAATGTTTTGAAAATTTTCGACCAGGTGGTGCCAAGGTCTATGGTGGGTGCATCATCTTGGAACCTGGTCTCACACAAAAGGATTTCAACGAAGTCGCCAAAAAAGGCGTATGGTTCGCCAAGGCAGGCTTTGGGGCAGTCAAAACCCCTTTCGATTATTCCCCATTGGTGCGAATGGCACAAAAAGCCGGCATGATTGTTAACTGCCATACGGGTGGAGCTTCCATCCCGGGATCGTCCCCCATCATCGGCAAGCATTTAATGGATATGCGCCCCGACGTGTCATTTCACATAAATGGCGGGCCCATCGCGATGCCCGACGATGATTTTCCAATGATCGTCAATGAAACAGAAATCGCACTCCAAATCTGTCAGGCAGGGAATATTCGTACGGCCCTTATGTGTCTTAATCTTGCGGTCGAAAATAATCAATTTGACCGTTTCCTGATTGCTACCGACACACCCACCGGCACCGGCGTAATGCCACTTGGAATGATAAAATCAGTTGCCGAAATGGCCACCTTATCGGACTATCCGCCAGAATGGATGATCGCCGCAGCTACGGGAAATGTTGCCAAGGTCTATCGCCTCAACTCGGGATTTATCGCGCGAGGCAAGGATGCCGATGTGCTTTTAATTGATGCGCCATTAGGTGGAAGCCAGAAGACGGCGTTGGATGCAATTAAGCACGGCGACTTAGCAGCGGTCGGCGCTGCCTTCACCGATGGAATTCCCCGATATGTTGGACGCAGCCGCAATACCCCGCCAATCACGCGAAAAATAAAAATAATTCAAAATAACGTCCCACAGAATTTCTCGGGTGCGAAACATTGAGGTTGGAATTCACGTTATGAAAACGCGTAAAATTGTTACTGCCATTGAAGAAATTTACGCGGAAGGGGGCGAAGAAACGGACACGCCACTGCGCAAGGTTGCCGTTATTGCGGTAGTAGAAAATCCGTTTGCCGGCAAACAATACCAAGAAGACCTATCATCCTTGACCAACGCAAGTGACGCTCTTGGCAAAAAAATAACTGCTATGGCAATGAAGGCCATGAGCCCTTATACGGTGGAAAGCTATGGTAAAGCTTCTGTGGTTGGCACTGCCGGCGAGCAGCAGCATGGCTCTGCCATGGTGACCACAATCTATGGTAACGTCATGCGCGAGGCCGCTGGCGGCGGCGCGGCGTGGATTTCATCTACTTCTAAACGCATGGCGGCGGGTGGTGTCATCGACATACCGCTCGCCCACAAAGACGCTCTATACGTGCGTTCTCACTACGACACTATGACGGTCCTGCTCCCCGATGCACCGCTTCCGGATGAAATTGCCATCATTTGCTGTTTTGCCAATCGCGGGCAACTCAATGCGCGCGTAGGCGGTCTTCAGGCTAAAGACGCCAAAGGCGATGATGGATTAACTTAAGTTTAGGAAGTTGAAGATCTACTTCAGTAATATTATTTAGTTTTGCGGACGGATTCCGAGTCTCTCAGCGGAATTTGCGTCACATCAGGCTTGGTAGCCACAAACCTAACCCCGGAACAATCACGAGAATAATAATAAGGATAAGATCACAGAACAGGAATGGTATGGCCGCCATGGCCACTTCAAACAGGGTTGTCCCCTTAACCATCCCAAGCATTATAAATAACAGTAGACCAAAGGGAGGTGTCGTAGCGGCCATTTCCAGTGACATCAAAACAATTAGCGAAAACCAAATCAGATCGTAGCCGAGGGAACCTGCCAACGGGTAAAATATAGGCACGGTAATCAGCATCATGGAAACCTGATCCATGAACATGCCAAGCATAATCAAAACCAGGAACATAGCTGACAAAATAAGTATCGGCGGTACGTCGAAGCCTGTAGCCCAATTGACCAAGCCCCGGCTCGCACCCGACATCGACAGTAACTGGCTGAACACCGTCGAATTCATCAAAATGAAGAACACCATGCCCGCGACCCGGATCGTGCCCATTAATGATGTTGTGAAGGCCTTCCATGTAAACACTCTGCGTGCAACGGCCAGAATAACAACGCCGACCACACCGAATGACGCCGATTCAGATGGCGTGGCCCAACCCAGCACGATAAAGCCAATAACCATGAACACCACTAGGCCCATGGGTAGAATGTTCACGCAAATTTGATAAATCTTCTCTTTTAGAGTAGTGGATTCAATTTCGTAGCTTGGTGCGGCACTCGGATCACGCCACAGCTGGAAGGCGATCATGCCGGCATAGAGAGACGCCAATACAACTCCCGGCAACAAGCCGGCGATAAGTAGCCGGCCAACATCTACCTGTGCGATGCTGGCGAGCAACACACCTAAAGATGACGGCGGGATAATCATAGCCAACCCACCAGTACCGAGGATTGGCCCCATAGACATTTTCTTGTTGTATCCTCGGCGGGTCATTTCGGGGACCAACAACGAACCCAACATCGCTGTATTGGCCATAGTGGAACCAGTTAGAGTCGAGAACAGTGAGCCACCTATAACCGTCAAAAAACACAAACGCCCGGGAATCTTACCAAGCAACTTGTCGAGGGCATCAAATACTTTGAGCGCGAGCCCGGTATGGAAAAACATCGACCCCATCAGAATGAACATGGGGATCGGCGAGAGCGTAAAAGAGGTAATCAGATTTGTTGCATTATCAGCAATCTGCGGTAAAACCGGCCAACCGCCGGAAAAGATAAAAATACCAACAATGTTGGTTAGCATGAAAGTGAAGGCTACAGGTATCCCGAGGGCCATGCCTGCCACTACGCAGCCCAACAACAATCCTCCGGCTTCGTACCATTCCATGATCAGAGTTCGTCCTTTACTTCGCCGAGATCGTAAGAATAGTAGGAACGTAGCCCCACTAAATATAGAGAGAATTCAAGGCCAACTAACGCGAAACAAAGGGGCAACGGCAAGAATTGTAGCCAATAAGGCATGTCGACGCCGCGCACATCGAGTTCACCGCCGATAACGTAGTCCCAAAAAATTCCCCAACAGAGATAGGCGAATAGAAACGACGCCAACGCACAGACCAGATA
>CAYZMI010000056.1:0-14568 GCA_964479475.1 uncultured Rhodospirillaceae bacterium
GGAGAAATGGGTGTGGAACGGATTTTTGCCTCGCCTGGGTCAGAATGGTCTCCAGTGTGGGAGGCATTAGCCGAACCTACCGCAAACGACCTTCCTGTCTATATGAGCACACGCCACGAGGAAACAGCAGTAGGAATGGCAAGCGGCTACGCCAAGGCAACCGGCAAGCTGCCCGCAGTTATGATCCATACCACTGTGGGAGCCTTACATGCGACAATGGCGATGCGCGGCGCTTTGCACGAACAAGTTCCCATGGTGGTTTTCGCGGGCGAATCCGTGGGTTTTGGCGAAGATGAAGGGCCCGATGTCGGCGGTCAGTGGACCGGCCATTTGGGCGATATGGGTGGTCCCGCCAAGCTCGTCGAAGATACCGTGAAATGGAGTTTTGGTGTCAATACGAAATCTATTTTGCCCTCTACAATTCAGCGTGCCTGCCGCCTAGCCATGGCGGGACCACGCGGCCCAGTATTTGTTTCCCTGCCTATGGAGCATTTATTTGAGTCTATGACGCGGAACGTTGCATCTGGACAAGGATCCGCACCCCTGGCAACCGCAGATCCCAATGGAATTAAGCAGTTAGCCGACATGCTCACGAGCGCAAAGCAACCGGTCATCGTCGCCGAAGATGCAGGACGATCCGTTGAAGCTGTCGGCTGTTTGACAAATATAGCCGAATTGTTGGGCTGCCCTGTAGTTGAAACCCGCAGTACGGGGAGTATCAACATTCCACGTACTCACCCTCTGCATAGCGGGTTCGATCCCAAAGCAGTTGTTACTGATAGCGATGTAATATTCCTTGTAGCAGTGATCGCTCCCTGGCATCCCGCCACGATAACACCTTCCCCCGACGCGAAGGTTGCCATGCTTGATGAGAATCCTCATCGAATTGAACTACCCTTCTATGGTTTTCAAAGTGATCTTTGTCTCGCAGGAGACGTAGAAACATCGTTGGAGCGACTCCTTTTGGAACTAAAGACGCGGATCAACAAAGATGACGCCAATCGTGCTGCCCGAACTAAATTACTCAAGGCTCAGAACGACACGCGACGCTTAAAGTGGCGCGAAGACGCGCAAGCACTCTCAAATCAAAATCCAATGGACACCCGATGGGTGGCACATGAAATCAGTCAGGTCTTACCTGAGGACGTAATGGTCATTGAGGAAACCATTACGCATCGGCTGGCTATCCACCAGTACCTCGATAGCCTTAAGCCGGGTTCGTATTTTGCCGGTTGCATCGGTGGACTAGGCACCGGGCTCGCCACCGCCTTGGGCGTCAAATCCGCCCATCCCGAACGCCCTGTTGTTTGCCTGATTGGAGACGGGTCGTTCAATTATGATCCGGTACCTGCCGCCTTTGGCGCCGCCCAGGAGCACAACCTGCCGTTCCTCACGATCATGTTTAACAATTTAGGCTACCTGTCTCAAAAAACCGGCGTCCCTCGATACTATCCAGATGGCTGGGCAGTTAAAACTAATAACTATTCCGGTCTTCATATTTCGCCGTGTCCTGAATATTCGAAAATCATCGAGGCGTTTGGCGGCTATGGAGAACGGGTCGACGAGCCTGACGCAGTAAGAAAGGCAGTGAAACGTGGTTTAGAGGCGCTGAGTAACGGTCAATCTGCATTGCTAGATGTAAGGCTAAAACCTGTCGAAGATACCGTTCACCGTAACGATAAGTGAATTCAGGCAACCAATTACAACAGTAAAATTCAATGACCGATTATCCGTTGACCGTCGCCTGTGGTCCCTATGACCATATGGAGGCTTTATCACGCGGCATCGTAAAGCCGGCAGGAATTGACGTGACATTTCTGGGTATTCAGTCACCCCCCGAAATCTTCGCCCGAATGATCAAGACCAACGCGTTTGACATTTCAGAGATGTCTTTATCCTCTTACTTCAATCTGCGATCCAAAGGATCATTTCCGTTCATTGCGTTACCCGTTTTTCCCTGTCGTGTCTTTCGCCACGCCTATATCTATGTAAACCGGGAATTTGGAATTTTGAAGCCCAACGACTTAGAGGGGAAAAAGATTGGTGTTCAGCAATACAGGCAGACGGCAGCAACCTGGGTCCGCGGCATTTTACAGCATCAATATAATGTCGATTTATCGACTATCACCTGGGTAGAAGGTGGGGTGAATGGGCCAAGGCCGCCCGATGCAGACATGGATCTAATGCCCAGCCACGATATCAAGATCACTACCGCTCCAGCAGATAAATCGATTAACGACTTATTAATTAACGGTGACATAGCAGGGTATTTTGGTGCTCGGCAACCCAACTGTTATAGAACTCACAACAACATCGTTAGGCTGTTCCCAAACTACCGCGATGTGGAACGGAAGTTCTTCGACCAAACTGGTATCTTCCCTATTATGCACACGTTGGTGATACGTGAAGATCTCCATAAAAGAAATCCATGGATAGCGGAAAACATGGTGCAAGCATTCGAAGAATCTAAACGCTGGGCGTTGGAACAAATGCGCTTCACCGGTACGATGCGCTATATGGTGCCTTGGCTCAATCACGAACTTGAAGAAGTCGACGACATGTTTGCTGGTGGCGATCCCTACCCTAATGGCGTGGAGAACAACCGAAAAACTCTCGATACCCTGATGATGTATCTCGTCGACCAGCAGTTTGTCACGGCGCCAGCGCCAAAATTAGATGATATGTTCGTCCAAATTGTCGCATGGGCCGAATAACTCAAGCCGACAAACATCGCCCTCTAACTAGTTCAGGCTCTCCTCCGCACCATAATTCATCTTAAGGGCATCGGCAGCGCGGCGTTCCTCATCCACTACTAATCCGTGTCCCAGCGTCAACCGGTTCATCATGGCAAATCGGGCACAGACTGCAATCGCCTCGTGAAAACTCTGTTCGTCCCAACCTGCAATAAAAACTGCGTCTGCGTGTTCCTTGGTTACCTTGGCCGGCTCAAGCGTCAGGATACGAATAAATTTGAGCAATGGCTTAAGGTCTTCCCGAACTGGGGCGGTATCGATATTCTTGATCAACGGATCAAATATGTCAGGATCGGTACCAAGATTGATCGCCACCCGCGAATGACCCGAATAGCAGTATTCTGACTCGTTTAAGAGCGAGCTATAGGCCGCGATCATCTCCTTATCGGCCGGTGTCAATTTGCCTTCTTTACGCATGAAAGAGCGTGAAAACAGTCCAAGTGCCTCTCGGGCTTTAGGGTTAAACACCTCCCACATTTTGCGGACACCGGCGTCTTCTGGCAAAGACGGAAAAAACGGCATATTTTACCTCCACAATTTATGACTTTCAGCACGATTTCACGGAATGCTTATTTACGCTAGTATCGGACCATGAAACTCGCCTCATTAAAACACGGCAGGGACGGACGTCTGATCGTCGTAAGTGATGATTTAACGCAATTTTTGCCGTCGGACGACATCGCCCCTACCTTACAGGCAGCGCTGGATGATTGGGCGGCGATTGCACCCCTATTGAACGATCGCGCCAAGACACTCAATTCTGGAAATACACCAACAGCTAAAGCGTTTGATGCGACTAGTTGCGCGGCACCACTCCCCCGAGCGTATCATTGGGCTGACGGCAGCGTCTATCTCAACCACATGGAACTGGTGCGAAAGGCACGCGGTGCGGAAATGCCGGACAGCTTTCTGACAGACCCGTTAATGTATCAAGGCGGCTCGGATGCATTAATCGGCCCCACAGAAGACATTCTGGCAGAAGAAGAGAGCTGGGGAATCGATTTAGAAGCTGAGATCGCAGTAATCACCGATGACGTTCCCATGGGGATCACAGAAGATCAGGCTTCAGATCACGTCAAGCTTGTCCTGCTAGCCAATGACGTTAGCCTGCGCAATTTGATCCCGGGCGAACTTGGAAAAAACTTTGGATTCTATCAAAGCAAGCCGTCCACCGCTTTTTCCCCGGTTGCGGTGACACCTGACGCATTAGGGGATGCCTGGGATGGCCGCAAATTGCACGGGCCCGTTCTTACAAACATCAATGGCAAAAAACTGGGTGATCCCGATGCCGGACAGGACATGTATTTCGATTTTGCGCAACTGATAACACATGCAGCCAAAACTCGGCCGTTGTGCGCCGGAACAATTGTAGGCTCGGGCACTGTATCAAACCGCGATCGCACGCGAGGTTCTTGTTGCTTGGCTGAAGTCCGCACCATCGAGACCATCGAAAAAGGAGCGCCCGAAACTCCATATTTGAGTTTTGGGGACACAGTGAGGATCGAAATGCTTGATGAAAGAGGAAATTCACTATTTGGCGCTATCGACCAGACCGTTGTTCAACACACCCCTCCCCATTGACACGCTGCTGGAGATTGCCATGACCGAGGTAAAGACCTCCCCTAAAGAGGCTCTGTTTTCCACATCCATGCCTGCATTAAACAAGCTTAACCATTTCGCTTGGCGGTGTCGCGATGCAGAAGAAACCCGCCACTTTTACGAAGATATTTTGGGACTACCGTTGGTCCACACAATCGAAGCTGACGCAGTGCCATCGACCGGCGAATTTGCACCCTATTTTCACTTATTCTTCCAAATGACAGACGGGTCTTGTATCGCGTTCTTTGATCTCGCAGATGGTGAGGGTTATACGCAGCATCCCAACAATCCGCGCTGGGTTAACCATTTTGCAATGGAAGTGTCCACGTATGACGAAGTACTAGCTGCAAAAGCTCGACTAGACGAAGCTGGGGTAGACGTAATAGGGCCAACCGATCACGGTTTTATTCGCTCAATTTATTTTTTTGATCCTAACGAGCTTCGGCTTGAAATTACTTGCCGGATGGCAACTGACGATGAAAGCAAAGCCTCCGCAGACAGGGCACACGAACATCTTAACAACTGGCTAACAGCCCATCCTAAACCCTGAAGAGGGACCCGCCGTGTGACACACAGCCAAGACACGCTGAGTTTCCAGGCTACAAAACCAGGCCTGTTGGAAATCACCGACGACGTCGCCCACTGGTTGACCACCCAACCTATCACTAGAGGACTGCTCACGCTGTTTCTGCGTCATACATCCGCTTCCATCCTGATCCAAGAAAATGCCGATGCTGATGTGACACGAGATTTGGAACAATTTTTTAACAAATTAGCACCGGAGGACAGTAGTCTCTATCAACACATAACTGAAGGATCCGACGACATGCCAGCGCACATTAAATCTGCGCTGTCACAAACACAGCTATCGGTGCCGGTGGACGACAGTGAGATGCTGCTGGGCACTTGGCAGGGAATATTTCTATTTGAGCACCGGCGGAAACCGCGCGAGCGGAAGTTGGTTCTGCACTTATCGGGGGATTGACCAAACAAGGGAAAAATTCCGTTCTTATCCCTCGATCTGGCTGAAATCAGCAATTTGGCCCAACGTAGCACGAAATTGGGACAATAAATTTAGCCGATTTTCTCGCTGCGCGGCGTTGTCGCAATTAACTGTCACATGATCAAAAAATGCGTCCACGGGAGCCCGGAGCGCCGCCATAGCCGCCATAGCGCCGACGAAATTTTCAGTAGCGATATTTTGGGATGCCTCATATGCGCCAGTTCTCAAGCCGTCATGCAGCACCTTTTCTTCAGCTTGCGCGAGAATATTCTGGTCAACTTCGCTGGAATAGGCTCGGGAATCTTTATTTTCCTCGATAGCGACGATGTTGGTCGCACGACGGTATGCCGCAAGTAGATTTTCGCCATCTTCAGATTGAATGAAATCCTGTAGTGCTTGAGCTCGATTGACCAAGCGCTGCAAATCATCTTCACCACCTAATGCGAATACTGCAGAGACTAAGTCGTGCTGTATACCTTTACCGCGCAAATGAACCTTCAACCGATCCGAAAAGAACTCTAGTAAATCGGTTGAAATTTCGCCTGAAGGACTTAGTTGAATATCTTTCCTTGTCCGATAACAGCGGTCTGCCGCAGCAAATACAGCCAAAAGCGGTAAACGTAAGCCGTTTTCCAATACAATTCTAATAATACCCAAGGCGGCCCGACGTAGTGCGAAGGGATCACGCGAACCCGTTGGTTTTTCACCAATGCCAAAGAAGCCAAATAGTGTATCGACTTTATCAGCTAAAGCGACGGCAATGCTGACTGGCTTAGTGGGACAATTATCATCAGGGCCAGCCGGCGAATAATGTTCAGCAATCGCATCAGAGACCTCTTCGGCTTCACCATCTTCCAGCGCATAGTAACGGCCTATAGTACCTTGCAATTCTGCGAATTCACCAACCATTCCGGTAGTGAGATCGGCCTTACACAAATTCGCTGCTCGTTGCACCTGGTTACGGTCAGCGTCCGGCACCCAATTCACAATTTCATTGGCCAATGCCGAAACCCGGCAGACCTTGTCCTCCAACGTACCGAGCTTTTGATGAAACACCATCTGCGCCAGTGCCGGCAAACGAGAGCTAAGCGGTTCTTTGCGGTCTTGATCCCAAAAAAACTTGGCATCTGATAGACGCGCTCGCAGCACACGTTCGTTGCCGGCAATAATGGCGTCACCACCATCTGCAGCTTCCATATTGGCAACTACAATGAAATAGGGAGCGAGTTTCCCGTCATCAAAGACGACTGAAAAATACTTTTGATGCGTACGCATAGATGTCGTTAGCACTTCATCCGGCAGCACCATAAATTCACCACTAATTTTACCTAGTAGTACGACCGGCCATTCAACAAGACCGGCTACTTCCGCCAGCAACCTCACGTCTCGCTTGATTTGCAAATTGTGTTCGCCGGCCAATTCATTGGCTTGCCGTTCTATAATGTCACGTCGATTTTTTGCCTGCAGCACCACTTTGTTGTGCTGTAGTGTTTTTTCGTAATCGTCGAAGAAGCCAACCTCGAACGTCCCGGGACTCAGAAAGCGATGGCCGCTAGTTACGTTGCCGCATGGAATATTATTACCGATATCGAGGTCAATCGTCTTCGCATCAAGCACACATAGAATGCGTTTTAGCGGTCTCACCCAGCGTAGCTTGCCGTCGCCCCACCGCATTGATTTTTGCCACGGCAGTTTGCGAATGGCATCCGGTAGAATTTCCAGCAAGACCTCGGCAGTGGGATGGCCCTTGCGCTCTATAACGGCGAACCAGTATTCACCTTTGCCAGCTTGACGACGTTCGCACTGTTCGAGTGTCAACCTATTAGCGTGCAAAAATCCTTCAATAGCTTTTTCTGGAGCATCGGTACGAGGTCCTCGTTTTTCTTCCGAAATATCTGGCTGTGCATCGGGCAACCCATCCACCACCAGGGCAATTCGACACGGCGAGATATAAGCCGAAGCTTCTTCGTAATTTAAATGCGCCTCGCCAATTGCCTCAACAACTAGGCTTTTCAAATCGTCGCATGCGCGCGACTGCATTCGCGCTGGGATTTCTTCGGAAAACAATTCGAGCAAGAGTTGCGCCATGGATCAGCCCTCACCTCCCTGTTGACGCGAACGGCTAGCAAGCCAAGCCTCACAACAACCTTTTGCGAGCGCACGCACACGGGCAATATATGTGGCACGTTCGGTCACGCTTACAGCGCCGCGAGCATCCAACAAATTGAAGAAATGACTCGACTTTATGCATTGATCGTATGCCGGCAACGCCAGTTGTTCTTTTAACAGTTTGGCACACTCGGCTTCCGCAAACTCGAATTGCTTACGCAGCACATCGGTCGTCGCGTACTCAAAGTTATAAGCTGAAAATTCACGCTCTGCCTGATGGAAAACATCGCGATAGGTGACGCCTTCCCCGTTAAAATCGAGATCGTAGACGTTTTCAACACCTTGTATGTACATCGCCAGTCGTTCTAGACCATAGGTCAGTTCTACGGCGACCGGACTGCATTCGATTCCGCCAACTTGTTGGAAATAGGTGAATTGCGTAACCTCCATGCCATCGCACCAAACTTCCCAGCCAAGGCCCGCCGCACCCAATGTAGGACTTTCCCAGTCGTCTTCAACGAAACGGATATCGTGGGTCGCCACATCGATCCCGAGGGCGACCAAACTATCCAAATAAAGTTCCTGACTATTCAATGGGGACGGCTTAAGAATAACCTGATACTGGTAGTAGTGCTGTAATCGGTTCGGATTATTACCATAACGACCATCAGCCGGTCGCCGCGACGGCTGAACGTAAGCCGCACGCCAAGTTTCTGGCCCAAGTGCCCGTAACGTCGTCGCAGGATGAAACGTCCCCGCACCTACTTCCATATCGTAGGGTTGTAAGATGACGCATTTATGACCGCTCCAAAATTCGTGGAGCCGCAGGATTAGATTTTGAAATGAATTCTCGGGTCTGGATAATTTAGTCATTGCTGCCATGGGCCGAGACTTGAAGCGCGCGGAAAAATACTCTGAGGGCGTGAGCACGTCAAGAATTCAGCACTCGAATTTTGCCCCTTAATTATCAATCTGGATATGGACACTCATCACGACCGCAGGCGCGCGCCTCGGCATTGGGAACATAGGTGTTGCATTTTATACATTTCTCCATGTCCTCGGGATCTGCACCATTCTGTCCAATTTTACCGCTCAGATCCGAATTACCAATATTTTGGTTACGTCGGGAAACAAGTTTGAAGCCATACCAGACCACAGCAAGGATTAAAACAAGAACGAGTATTTTGCCCACGCTAAAGAATCCCATAATTAAACATCGTGTCCCGGTATCAGTTGTCTATAGCCCAAAACGCTTCCAGTGCGCCCATTCGTCAAATACTGATACCGCTAACCGAATTCGCTCGATGTCGCGTGACATTCCTCCACTCAGCAATCGCTGCAGAAATCCACCCGAGACGTCGACGGAGCGAATTTTGACTCGTTCTCCGAAATTCTTGCGCATGATGCTCCGGATATCCCCAAGTCCATCGACTAATCCAAGTGAAATTGCCTGACCACCGGTCCATATATCGCCATCGAACAATTCGGATTCTGGTGCGGTCAATTTTTCACCACGCCGTTCCCGCACATAGCCCTTAAAACTTTCATGCATGTCCAACTGAATAGATTTCAGGCGCGCGATATCTTCAGGAGACTCCGGTTGGAATGGATCCAACATTCCCTTACGGGCACCGGTCGTATGTACACGTCGTTCAATGCCGACTTTGTCAAGCACCTGTGGAAAACCGAAGCCAGACGAAATGACGCCAATGGAACCAATAATCGAAGTAGCATCAGCAAAAATTTCATCTGCGGCACAAGCCAACCAATAGCCACCGGAAGCCGCCACATCTTCTACAAAGGCAACAACAGGCACATCTTTTTCATCAGCCAATTGCCGAATACGACCGGCAATTAACGCCGATTGAACTGGCGAGCCCCCAGGCGAGTTGACTGACAAAACCACTGTTTTTAAATGACGAGGTGTGAAAGCCTGATCAATTGATTTGTCAAGTTTTGACAAAGAAAGGCCAGACCTCATCGGCCCAGTCTGGCCAATAACACCATGCAACCGAAGCACGGTAACTACTGGCGCAGGATCACGGAACCGCTGTATAGGAAGATGTGCTAACCACCCATCAACAATTGTCATGAGTTTACTAAATTTCATGAATTCGGATCGCCCATTGCCCAATTAGACTAGTTAGAAAATAGGCATAACAGCACGGTATGCCAACTGTTACCTTAAATTTCTAGCCTACCGCCTCTCAGTACTGCTCCGGTTGCAGGTGTATAGTCACCATCATCAGTGTGCAGCACTAACCCCGCCGTCAAGTCGAACGGACTAGCAACGCCTTTGCGCGCGCGAAGAACGACGCGCTTGGCCGCCACACCACTTTTTGGCCAGAGGGGGTGCACCGTAATCCCACCAAATCCAATGGCTAAATGTCCGATGATACGATCCAATTGGTCCGCTCGGTGTACGAGAGTTAGTATGCCCTTGTGCCGGAGTAGTCCATGCGCACGTTTAATCCAAATGTCCAACCCCGCATCGCCTTCAATTTGGGCAGCAGCTTTTCCAACATCCGAAGGTGTTCTAGAATTGGCAGCGTCGAGATAGGGCGGATTGAGCATCACATGATCAAAGGGGCCTTGTACCCGCGGGGGTAGGTGGCTGGCGATATCGCCAACCATGACTTCAATAGTACCTTCAAAACCATTCGCCCGTATATTTTCACCCGCCAGACGGACTAGTGGTGCCTGTATTTCTAGCCCAGTAATTTGAATTTCTGGCACTCGGCGAGCAAGACAAAGCGATGCCGCACCACAACCAGCACCAATTTCAAATACCATTTCGCCGGCCACCGCGGGAACGGCAGCGGCAAGTAACACCGTATCGATAGCCGCACGAAATCCATTTTTGGGCTGTTTCAATTGGATTTGGCCTGCAAGCAATGCATCATCTGTAGTTTGAATTGATGCGACCGGAAATGACGTCATGGTTAAAGTATTTGGGTCATCAGACAAGATAGTCTCCTTCCCCTGCATCAATCATCGCACGGCAGGCCGCCGCATAATGGTCATCTATAACCATGAGCCGGCGAGGGATTGCATTTGTGCTGCCTTCAAGAACACTCATGTAAGAATCCAATACAAAGGTTTGGATTCCGTATTGGCCCAACAATGTCTTAAACCAAGACAACTGGGCAGGATTATTTGTTCTGACGAGCTCTTTCATACTGCTTAGATTAGAAACTTTCACATAGGTAAATATGTTTATTCTTGGACAGCTTGACCCGCCGCGTCGGTGTTCTATGCTCACTCCTCCAATCGGGTCAATCAAGCACAGAAGAGGTCCCAGTGAGCACCGTTGTCAACCTTAATGACAAACGCGAAGCGCCTAATCCACCTACATTAGATCGGCTCGGCGCCCTGACCACTGACGATATGGACGGTGTCAACAAAGTCATTTTGGAGCAAATGCAAAGTCCTGTTTTGCTAATACCCCAACTTGCTGGTCATATCATCGCAGCTGGTGGCAAACGGTTACGGCCCATGTTAACCCTCGGCTCGGCAAGACTGTGCGACTACAGGGGCAAACGTCATATCAGTCTGGCGGCTTGTGTCGAATTTATCCATACGGCAACTCTCCTCCACGATGACGTGGTCGATGAGAGCGACCTGCGACGCGGTGCAGCAACTGCTAATGCCGTATGGGGCAACAAATCAAGTGTTCTGGTGGGAGATTTTTTGTTTTCTCGTTCTTTCGAATTAATGGTTGCCGACGGTTCATTGGAAGTGCTGCAAATATTATCTCGGGCGTCATCAGTTATTGCAGAAGGTGAAGTGCGTCAGCTCGTTACCGCCAATGATACAGATACAGCTGAACAAGATTATTTGGAGGTAATTGAAGCCAAGACAGCGAAACTATTTGCAGCGGCCACCGAAATCGGTGCGGTAGTATCCGAGCGACCGGAAGAACAACGCAAAGCACTTGAAGAATTTGGGTACAATATTGGTATGGCCTTCCAACTCATAGATGACGTGCTCGATTACTCCGCAAAACAGGCCACACTCGGTAAGACCGTTGGCGACGACTTCCGGGATGGCAAAATAACGTTGCCAGTCGTACTCGCGTTTCGTTCAGCCGACGAAGAAGCACGTGGATTTTGGCGCCGCACCATGGAAGACCTAGAGCAAAAAAAAGGGGATTTAAAACGTGCTGTGCAATTGCTTGAAGGCACCGGCGCCTTGCAAGCAACTGTAAAGCGAGCACAGGATTACGGCCGATTGGCAACAGAAGCGTTGGATATTTTCCCCGACAGCGAACATAAATTGGCACTATCCGAGACCGTTGAATTTGCTGTAAATCGTTCCTATTAAAGCAGAATACTTCTTTCCATTTAGACAAAGCGCACCACTTCATGGCGAGTTCAAGCGGATCGAAAAAAGTCGTCATCGCCGCCCTGCTCGGTAATGGGCTAATTGCTATTACCAAGTTTGTTGCTGCAGGCATGACGGGGTCGTCCGCTATGCTGAGCGAGGCCATCCATTCTGTAGTTGATACAAGTAATCAGGGCCTACTGCTGTTTGGCATGTCACGTGCAACCAAACCTGCGGATAGTGAACATCCGTTTGGTTATGGTATGGAGCTGTATTTTTGGGCCTTTATAGTTGCTATATTTCTATTTGCTATGGGTGCTGGTCTTTCACTTTATGAAGGGTTCAGCAAGCTTCAAACACCACACCCAATCTCCGATCCCACAATAAACTTTATCGTGCTTGGACTGGCCATGGTATTTGAAGCCATCGCTTGGAACGTCGCGTTCAAAGAGTTTCGCCGACGCAAAGGTGCTCGGGGATATTGGGAGGCTGTCCGCCGAAGCAAGGATCCAGCAGTATTCGTAGTATTATTCGAAGATACAGCAGCGGTTTTAGGGCTCATCGCTGCATTTATTGGCATTGCTCTTAGTGTCTATTACGACAATTCAATGTACGATGCTGCGGCCTCACTGGCCATCGGCATAATTCTAGCCGCAACAGCAACGTTTTTGGTGATCGAATGTAAGGGTTTACTCATAGGAGAAGGGGCAAATCGTGACGTCGTCGCAGGGGTTGAGGGGATCGTCAACGCTCAAGAAGGCATCCTTGCCGTCAATGAGTTACTTACCATGCATCTGGGTCCGGAAGATATTCTTCTAAATATTAGTATCGATTTCGCTGACGATCTGTCATCAAGTGCAGTGGAAGCAGCCATTTCGGAAATGGAGCGACAAATCAAACAAGCTTATCCAGAAGTCAAACGTATATTTATCGAGGCCCAAAGTGTAATTGGGCATCAGTCGGCACAGACGAGGAATTAACCAAGACTAAATTTAGATAGGAACATCCTGCTTCATATCCGGGCAAATACTGAAGGTCCGGCCGACAGAGTTTAGGCTGCCGTAATTGTGCTCTGGGTCAAATGCAATAAGAATCTTCAATAACCGTTTTCCGCAGTCACTTCTGACGGCGATATAATTCAACCTGACGTTGTTCTGTCCTCCCAGTCAGATTCTTTTCTTTCTCCATCACCATTTGTTTTCAATTCCCGCTTCCAAACTTTTACTTTTTCAGATGGGTTTTGATCTACTACATGCCTGAATTCTGTAATCCCACTACATTCAGGACAATTATAAACACTGTGATATTGGGCTATTTCGAAATTGTTTTTTCGCCTTTTATCCCGGGACCCATCCTTATTACTAAATTTCCATTCCCATGTTCCCGCCTCTCCAGAAGAAAACTTGATACCTTTAATGCCACACCAAGCACAAATTTTATTATGATCGCTTTTCAACCAACGCCAAATGAAAAAAGCACCCACAATAACAATCGTTAAAATTAAAAGATCAAACATTGTTTAATCTCCTCCCTTTCTCCATCAGCTATATGACATACCCTATCTGATCAACGTTATATCAAACCAAGGAGAACCTTCCGAACCTTAATTTTCGCGGGAAAGCGGAGAAGACGGTCTCGGTCCAACCTTCCCACACGCCGAGATGACGAACAGCGTTATTTTTTCAATGATAGGCCACGCGCATGAGTAATATTGGCATCCATGACGGAACCAAGCGCGGTAGCCGTAAAATAGACTTTATGCTGAGCGTTAAATTTCGCTTTGGCTTGCTAGCGTGTTTTTAAATGATTGTTGTTTTTTCCACTGCTTCGCTCGGACGTGATGGAAACGATCGTCTCTTGGGATGATCGGTATGTTTGTCAAAATTTGATGATAGTTTTTACGATATAAAAAAACCTTGCGGCGATTCATACGGAAAACCATACTCGTTGAGTATTTTAACAATCGAAAGGAGGTGATCCAATGTCTCATTGTCACAAGGTTCTTGACTATAAGGGCTCGGATCGTCGCCTCGCAGGAGTTAGCTTCCGCTGATGTGACGCATTTTGGTCCAAGTTAAGGACCGTTTTTGACGATGGAAGGGTCGCTCCAACGAGCGGCCCTTCGTTTCTTCATGGAGCTCAGTGTGACATGTCACAAAGACTTAAAGATGCTTAAAAGGTATTCGCATCTTAAAGCGGGGGACCTGGCTAGAAAGCTACAATAACAAAGATCAGGAAGTAGAAGTATAAGTAGAAGTGGTAATCTCCCCCCTCCTCCTTCTCATAACTAAGTCTTTTTTCTACCTAAGTTAGACAAGCCAACAGACTCCACATCTGTATAAATTCCTGCCAGACTTCATTCCGTAGACACCAGACCTCATAAAATAGTGGTGGAATACGGCGCTAATAATTTGTGTGGAATGTGGCAAAGAGATTTCGCATAGGTCCGAACAATGCATTGGGTGTGGGACGCCAATTATATAAGCTATATTTTTATTTCTACATATGATGAGAGCCCCTCATATACAGCTAAGTATAGGAGAATAGGGAATTATATATGGAGGGCAGGTGAAAATTTTGGGTGGAGTGTCTTTCGCACCAATCTCGCACCACTTAATCACAAATATGGGACTCTTTGTGATCGGGATTCACTTTTCATGATCCCTATGTATTAATAGGAGTTCAAGAGACGACACTCGTTGTTTGTGGGAAAACAACGCTTAAGGAGCCCTTACCGCTTGTGGGACTAGTTTACGAAGGCTATATAGCGACCAGTCGGGG
>CAYZMI010000057.1:0-14367 GCA_964479475.1 uncultured Rhodospirillaceae bacterium
AGTCGTGGTTGACCGCCGATATGGCTCGTAGCGTTGCGGATCCTACGTCTGACTTATCCCACCCTCTGCGCGGGCCATTTACGGCAAAGCGGGATCCAGTCACGGCAGCCAGTATTGCTGCAGTTCAACTTGCCAAAATCGCCCGTCTCTTGCCTGCTGTGGTGCTCGTGCCACTCCCTGAAGAAGATAAAAATCATACCAATTCAATCGTCTCTGCGAATGCGCAAGATATCATGGAGTACGAGCTCGCTAATGGTGGCACGTTGCGCCAAGTTACTGCCGCTCGTGTGCCGTTGGAGGATGCTGAAGATACCCAAATTCTTGCCTTTCGATCTCCCGAAGGAGGGCGGGAGCATCTCGCCATTGTTGTAGGCCAGCCTGCTACGGATAAACCGGTGTTGGCTCGACTTCATTCAGAATGTTTCACTGGTGATTTTGTGGGTTCGCTTAAATGTGATTGCGGTCAGCAACTTCGAGGTGCCATAGCGCAAATTTCTGAGGAGGGGGCCGGAATTCTGCTTTATTTGCGTCAGGAAGGTCGTGGGATCGGGTTGATCAATAAGCTTCGCGCCTATGCCTTGCAGGATCAAGGATATGATACAGTGGAGGCCAATGAACGCCTTGGATTTGAATCCGACGAGAGAGTATTTCTGCCGGCGGCGTCTATTTTGCAGCAGCTGGGTTACAGTAAGGTTCGCTTGATGACCAACAACCCCGACAAAGTTGCCGCGTTAGAGAATTACGGGATCGAAGTTGTGGAACGGGTTCAGCATAAATTTCCATCCAATGATCACAACGAATTTTATCTTTCGATAAAAAAAGAAAAGAGCGGGCATCTATTGTGATCATAATGTACCCATTTGCGCTGCAATACTTCTGATACTGGATTAAAAGAGAATCTATTCAGTCGGTTCTAAGCTCGACTTAGAATATTTGTAAAAAAATCCCCGCCCGGTTTGCACTGGGCGGGGTGTTTTTGGATGTTCAGGTCAAATTATTTTTTGACATTAATTTCATAGCCATACAGACGTTTGTCTGGCCGGATCGTGATATCCACATTGTCGGCCACGCCATAATGGATTTTTTGGTGCCATAGAAAATGCGCTGGTACTTCTTCCATGATGGCATTGATTGCCTCATTCATGGCCTTTTTTCGTTTCTCAACATCGAACTCTAGGCGTTCCTTTTTAAGAAGCGAGTCGACTTTCTTGCTTGAGAAACTTATGCGCGGAGCAACACCGGTTTCAAAATACTGGGAAAGCGCTGAGGAAGGATCGACCATGCCGCCTCGTCCCATGTAGAAGAATGGCACTTTACCCTTACGCACGTTGGCCCAAAGGGTTGCCCACTCGGGCGTTTTGAGTTTGGCACGAATACCAACGGCCCTAAGCATCGGGATCATGGCCTCGGTTACCTGCTTGTCGTTCACATAACGACTAACGGGAGTGGAAAGTTCAACGTCCACGCCGTTCGGGAAGCCTGCTTCCTTGACAAGCCGTTTAGCTTTCTCTGGGTCGTACTCGTAAGTCGGTGTGACATTTTTACTATAACCGAATTGCAGAGGACCGATGGGGCCGGTGAGTTTGATGGCCTCACCTTTCAGAACATGCTTGATCAGCAAATCACGGTCGATCGCATGTGCTACTGCCTTACGTAGCTTGACATTGTCCCATGGTGGGAACTTCGGGTTCATAAGCAACATCATGAGCTCGACTGATCCCATTGACTCGATACGTACGCCTTTAGCTTTGCGAACTTTGTCGAGCAAATGTGGAGGTACGAATTGTGCTATTTGAATTTCGCCATTTAGAAGCGCAGTCACCCGCTGCTCCGGTTCGCGCATGATCCGGAATATCATTTCATCGGGCCACTCTTTTTTTACGCCGGGCCACAGCTCGTTCTTTTCGATAATCACGGATTCGCCCGTACGGAGCTTTTTAAGTTTGTAGGGCCCAAAACCGTGATGATATTTGCGGTCTGCCTTTCTTGCGCCGTGCTTATCAAACAACTCTTTACTGGTAATCATCACCCGATCAAACGTATAGGCCAAGAATGGCGCTGTTGGTTTTTTGGTTTTGATTTCGACAGTGTATTTATCGATCGCCCGGGCGGATTTAATCTTTTTGACGTTTTGTGTTTGGCTGCTGGCTTTGTCGGTTCGAATTCGATTAATCGAGTGAATGACGTCTGCCGCCGTTAGTTCGGCTTTATTGTCATGTCGACGCAGGTTTCGTTTCAGATGAAAGATCCATGTGTTGGGGTCTTTAACTTCCCAACTGTCTGCCAACATACCGGCATCTGCAGACTTTTGGAAATCCCACGTCCCCAGGCAGCCATAAACCTGACACCAGGTCGCATACATTAAGGCCACGCTATCCGAATGTGGATTGTGTGCTCCTACAGTCTCCGTGACACCGACTGAAACTCTAGTTTTTTTCTTTGCTTGGGTAGGCATTGCAACAGCAGTCGCCAAAATTGCAACACCTGCAACGGAAACTAATTTACTTAAAAACGTTCCCCTAATCATACCTTGTCTCCTCTGTTAGTGATCCGGTTATTATTGTTATTTCAAAATAGACATACGATTTAAGCACAAGAATTAATATGTGGCATCAGTCAATTTACTTGTTCATATTTGGCGTAAATTTGCCTGAATGATTATTTGTAGATTTTAGGCTCTTGGATAAATAAAAATTTGATCAATTGTGTTATTCACATTCTGGATCGCCTGCGGTTAGGTAATCCCACATCCTTTCATATATTCGGCCAGTTCCCGTCGCTCGAATAGAGGCTTGTTCCGATGTAAAACATATGGATCTTTCTGGTTCTCCTGTCGCGAGAACTGCGAGTTCGGTTCCCGCTGCTTCTTCTAGGTAAAACGCCATCACTGTGGCTTCTTCGACAGAGCTTCCTACACATACGGCACCGTTCCCTCGCATGACAATTGCTCGTGCTTCGCCCAGCACATTTGCAAAAGATGTGGCTTGTTCATCAGATCGGATAAGTAAAGGGTCATCCCATAGGGGGGGGGCGGGATAAAAATATGACCCAAATCCTATTCTCGCTTTCGGTGTCATTTTGAAGGTCGAAAGTGTCAGTACGTTACGCGGAAATATACGGCAAATTCCGTTTACATCAGGTCTAGCCCCGTATATGCGTTGGTGACACCGAACCTCGCCCAATACGTTTTCTGGCAGGGGACCATCAATTGGTACGATCGTGCCGTCTTCGCCCACTTCGATTAGACCCATTGGTTTGGGCGCACAAACCAGAAAGGTTGTATCGTCTATTCGTGCACTAACGTGGCCATAAGCGTGAACGAGGTTATGCTTGGCGAGCGCCCGTGCTGCTAGTCTTATACGCCTTTGTGTGTCTACGAGCGGTTCCCCGACATAGCCGAATTCATCATCTAACATTTAAAATTATTCCCGAAATTCGGGGATATCGGGTTTAGCACCCCATACACAGAAGGCTTCAGGTGTAAATGGGAATTGACGTGGCCGGTAGTTCGGGTCGTCAATAATTTTGACGCCGTGAGAGTATTCGTAAACCATCCCGTCCGGGCCCTCAAAATACAAAAATGTAGCGCCCGATGTTGCGTGACGACCGGGGCCAAATACAATCTTAATTTGCTGTTCCCTTAAAAAATAATACGACCGCATCACATCATCCAAAGACTCTACTTGCAAATTAATGTGTTGAATTCCCTGTTTTTCCGCAGGAAACAAGGCAATGCGATGGTGGACGCTATCGAAAGACAGGAGGCCTGCGTCGCCTATCCAATCATTTGCCCGAATATTAAAGTTTGCGGTCCAAAATTCTTCATCACGCCGCGCATCGGTAGTTCGGAGCCCAACGTGACTGAACTCGGTAATGCCCGCATCTCTGCTCGGAAAATAACGCCGTGTAGCTTTATCCGGCCGTACCACTAATTCAAATTTATTGCCAGTTGGATCCTCAAATTCTATGAAAGCTAACACACGTCTATCGGAACACCCCTGGTCAGTACCTCGGACCACCGATAATCCAGTCTGTGTAAGTTGCTCATATGCTGCCTTGAGCGCTGTTTCATCTTGCACTTCAAAGCCCAGTACGTGGATATTTGGATCTCCGCCTAAATAGCAAATATCGTGATCTCTTTCACCGCAGCGGACATACAAACGATCTTCTTCGCATCGTACCAATTGGAGCCCAAGCTTGTTAGTTGCAAACTGTTGTGTTGCATTCAGGTCTTTGGTTCCAATTCGTGCGTAACACAGGTCAACTAACTCTATCATATTCCCATGATACGTGTGCATAGCTTCCATTCAAGCCCCGTTGGTTGCAGTGGAATAATTATATTTATTATAAACTTTTGGTCGTTGACTTGTATGCGGTGTTCGGCAAGTTTCTAAACACCACATTTAGTCAAATTTTAACGCTATTTTTGCGGCGATGATGACCACATTTGTCTCCCTATATACCATTCAGATCGTCCTGTGTATTTTTCTATTGTCAGTCACACTGACGTGGTTGGTCCGAAAATTTGGAATAATAGATCAACCTAATCCCAGATCATCCCATCACAAGCCCATCGCTCGTTCAGGTGGACTTGCGATTGTATTTTCTACTTATGTTGGGATCGTCACCCTTCTTTGGAACTATACTATATTCCCATTTTCTTACGTCATCTTGCTAGGTGTAGGGGCGGCGGGTCTCATTCTTGCCCTTGCCGGATTGCAGGATGACCTTGGAAAACTGAAATCCTTTAAATCCAAATTTGCTTTTCAATTAGTTAGCTGTTGTGCGCTCATCTCGTGCGGGGTCGTTATTGAAAATTTTCCTCTCCCAATTATAGGGGATATTTCTTTGGGATGGTGGGGGTACCCAATTACAATTTTATGGATAATTGGATTGACTAATATATTTAATTTTATGGATGGCCTGGACGGGTTGGCAGCAGGTACAGCGATACTTGTGGCGTCTATGTTCGCCTTAATATCGTTTAACCTAGGTGTCAGTCTATCGTTGGTAATATGCATTTCATTGTTTGCTGCAACATGTGGTTTTCTAGTATTCAATTTCCCGCGTGCAACAATTTTCCTGGGAGATTCCGGTAGTCAGTTTCTCGGCATTATGTTTGCATCAATCGCGGTGTTGGCTGGGGATCACGACGTGGCAGTGGTACCAATTCTAGTTATCCCTTTACTATTTTTTAATTTTATCTTTGACACAATTTTCACGTTTTGTCGTAGGCTCGGAGCTCGCGAGAATATTACCCAAGCGCATAAAACTCACCTATATCAGTTATTAAACCAAATCGGATTATCACATTTTCAAGTGAGCAGTCTCCATTTTGGAATTACACTATTTCAGGGAGTAGGGGCATATATTATGTTGCAATTGCCCGCGGCACATCATTGGCTAGTATTTATGCCATTTGTGGTCATCCAGATAATTTTTGCATTAGTGATTTTGCGCTGTGCCCATAGGCGCGGAATTATTTAATTAGATAGAATATCGACAACATCTAGCATCTAAAAGTATCAAAATACCTTGCAGGTCTTTCGTATACCCGCAAAACCGATTATTGAAATACGTCAAAAGAGGGAAAAAATATGTCGCGAAAATTTGAAGACCATTGTTGGGCCGATGTAATCGATGATGAAACAATGGAAATATATCAAGCGTATGCACGCGACGTATATGTAGGTCCTCGACCAGCGGTTTTGATGGTGGACGTTTATAAAGAAAGCTACGAAGGGGGAACAAACCCCGTAAAGGAAGTAGTTAAGTTGTATCCGAGTTCCTGTGGGGAACGTGCGTGGGCGATGGTCGAACCTGCAAGAAAGCTTCTTGAAGTTGCCCGCGAGATTGGTTTGCCTATTATCTATAGTACTGGTGATACTCGGAGTCAGTCGGAACGAGGGAAACCCACAAATAGGCAACGCCATAGAGACGCAGATGATGCCTATGAAATTTTAGAGGAGCTGGCACCCGAACCTGAGGATCTGATTGTTTATAAACAGCGGGCGAGTTGTTTTTATGGGACGCCGCTTCTCTCACATCTTACGACACTTGGGGTGAGCAGTTTGATTATGGGCGGTGGAACAACCAGCGGTTGTTTGAGAGCGGGTGTACAAGACGCCAAAGCTAATGGATTTCACGTCACTTTAGTTGAGGAATGCTGTTATGACCGAACTGCAATCAACCACAAAGTCAATTTATTTGATATGCACCACAAATATGCTGACGTGATGTATTTAGAGGATGTTGTCGCGCATCTTCATGGAAACAACGAACTTAGGGCCACGAGCCGGTCGACGTCTTGAATGTTGCTAATGATCGGGCAACATTTTTATAATCTCAGCTTTAATAATTTGGCAGGGAATACATTCGCCAGCAATGTATTTGATATAATTTGAAGCATTAGGGCGCCAGTGGATCTTTAAAGTTTCCGTGGAATTATTTCGAACCTAATCGGAACTTGTGTGATCAGTTATGCTCGCTCGGCGGGAGTTAATTCACTACCCCAATCTTCCGGAATTGAACCATTTTCTAGTCCACGACTCAAAAAATAGCGCCATAATTTAACTGCATGTTTGTCCCGCTTAAAATTTGCCGCAAATTCGGTGGTTTCCTTTTCTGAAAGGGGGACGGGGTTTCCAATCTGTGCAGCGTCGTACATCGCTTTTGCATTTTCTTCAAAATGTACGGCATCAACCATTAGCGTTGGGATATCTTCAGACACAATTACCGCTCCATGTGAACGGAGCATCACCGCATTATTGTCAGACAATGTTTTCGCCATCGACTGGCCCCGTTCTGGTGTATCGATATGCCAGGATTCTGGATGGGTAGGTATTCCGCTACTCCATCGATACGCATGATTTTTCATAGGCTTCAATTCGATACCATCCGTCATTGTAAATAACGTAGCAATCTCGGGATGGTAATGAAGTACAGCGTTGACATCTGAGCGCGATCGTAGAATTTCTGAATGAATTTCTACTTCATTGACCGGACGGCCTTCCGCCGGGCCGTCTAAAACGTTGCCGTCGAGATCGACTACAAATAATTCGTCGGGAGACAAATCGTTTCGGCTCGCATCAAACGATTGTATAAGTAGGGATTCTTGATCGGGTAATCGGACGCTCACATGGCCGCTATAACCAAGGATGCCTTCATTATTTAAAAGTCGTGTACAAGCTGCCACTTCCAGCTTGAGATGTTCTACCGTCGAATTTAAACGTGATTGGGGCATATTTTCCTCTTCGTAAATTGGTCTTTGGGTCTCAATTGAAGTGTCTTTAACTAGGTATGGATGTCAAGCTGGCCAAAATGAAAGATCCGAATGTTTGACGTTTATTAACGAAACGTGTGTATTCAAACCTAAAGGTGCTCCTACTTTCCTTTAGATTGAACGATAATGACAGTCGGTATTCCTTTCTTATTCTTTATAACGGTATAAGCAGAAACGAACCAAGTTTGTAACAAATGAATATTTGTATAATGAATGAGAACACAGAACCTATTCATCCCGGTCGTATATTGTTGCTGCAGGCAATGAAACCACTTGGCATTAGCCAGGACCAGCTTGCGAGAGACATCGGTGTACCGGTAGGGCGTATTAGTGAAATAACAAATGGTCAACGCGGAATAACTGCAGATACAGCGCTAAGGTTTGGCCGGTATTTTGGAACTGGTCCCCAGTTGTGGCAGAGACTTCAGGCGGAATACGACTTGTCCATGGCCCGAATTTCTACTTGGCCTGCCGTGGAAAGTAGTGTTCGGGTCCTAAATGTGCCGGCCATTGGTGATATTTCCTCCACGTTAATTCAAAATTTAACTGGTAGTGAAAAAATTTCCTATGATGATCTCACGCTATCGTCAAAACCACCCGCTTCGGAAATTGCGGTCGTTGAGGAAGCGGAAGGAGTTGCTGTGATGTCTTTCCTAGACATCAGCGAGGATCAAGCTGAACTTGAAGAGGTTGGGAGTATCCAGTCGGTGGAGTTAGGAGATGCAAACGCCATAACCGAAGACAGTTCCAAAGATGAACTAGATATTCCGCCATTCCCCGGTCGCCCTACTTTCATCCTGACAGGGTAGAATTTACGTTTCGGGTTAATCTCAGGCTAATTAAACCTTCGGATCCGAAATTAGATATCCAACTGATGCAACTATGACTATAGACTTCGTGAAGCACTTATTTAGTATTGATTTTCGTCTTTAACAAATTTACTTCCTCATACGAGCCACCAGTGGTCACTGCCGTTCCAACTGAGCTTTTATAGAAAAAATGCTCCAACATCAGCCCCTGAAATGACGGACCGAGTACAATGTGTCGTAATCGGTGCAGGAGTCGTAGGGCTATGTATTGCTCGGCGGTTAGCCTTGGCAGGTCTTGAGGTTGTCGTGCTCGAAGCGGCAGAGGCAATCGGCACCGAAACGAGCTCTAGAAATAGTGAAGTGATACATGCCGGAATTTACTACCCTACCGGTAGTTTAAAAGCCAAATATTGTGTGGCTGGAAAGCATGCGCTCTACGAATTTTGTGAGACACACGGTGTGGAATTTCGCCGGTGTGGAAAATTCATTGTTGCTACTGACGAGGAACAAGTGTCCGAGCTTGAACGGCTTAAATGCGTTGCTGCTGCCAACGGCGTGCCCGATTTGGAGTGGAAGTCGCCCAGAGAAGTATCTTCCGTTGAACCTGCCGTATTTTGTGTTGGCGCCCTATGGTCGCCGTCCACTGGAATTATAGATAGCCACGGTTTAATGCTGGCCTATCAAGGTGATGCCGAGGAAGCAGGCGCAATGATAGCGTTTTGTTCCCCCGTCACTCGAGGAAAGATTGAAGATGATGGCATCTTACTCTCCGTGGGCGTGGAATCTAGCATTGATATTAAGGCAGATTATGTTGTCAACTCCGCGGGTCTTCACGCACAAAAGTTGGCCGCCCGGATCGAAGGCTTATCGCCTGATTATGTTCCCCCAAGTTACTATGCCAAAGGTAACTATTACTCATTGACTGGAAAACCGCCGTTTGCTCGCCCAATTTATCCTGTGCCCGAAAAAGCTGGGTTGGGTGTTCATGTTACGGTGGATTTGGGTGGCCAAGTTCGATTTGGTCCAGACGTCGAATGGATTAACAGCATAGACTATGATGTAGACCCGCGTCGCGCAGACAAATTTTATGATGCTGTTCGAAAATATTATCCGGAGTTGGAGGATGGTTCCATACAGCCGGCCTATTCAGGTATACGACCGAAATTGCAGGCACCTGGGGAAAATGCGAAAGATTTCATCATTCAAGGGACAGAAGAACACAGTATTCGTGGCCTAGTAAATTTATTCGGAATAGAATCCCCCGGTTTGACAGCATCTTTAGCTATTGCTGAAAATGTTGCAGAAAAACTCGGTGTCGCGGATAAAAATCAGTGATGATTGTTCGAGAGGTCTTGACAACGTAAATATGAAGGTCCACATCCTATGCTGCTCGGATTTTGGTCAGTTTGCCCATAACACAAAAATCAGGTTTTGCTGCTAATCGGGCGTTATGAACATGAATTTGCGGTGTGAGCGCTCAGGAAATAACTGGGCCTAGTAATTTGATCTTTTATTTGTAATTGGTAAGGAGGACATTGCGCAGATGAGCAAAATGCTCCAAATCGAAGGGCTCACAAAAAAGTTCGGCGCATTTACCGCTGTCGATAATATAAGCTTTTCCGTTGATCGTGGGGAGGTTCTAGGATTTCTTGGTCCTAACGGCGCCGGTAAAACTACCGCTATGCGCATGGTGACCGGATTTCTGCCACCTACCTCCGGAAAAATTACGGTCGATGGATTTGATGTATCTCGTCAGCCAATCGAGGTTAAAAGGCGCATCGGATACTTGCCTGAGGGTGCCCCCTTGTATGAGGATATGACGCCTCTAGAGCTTCTTTCATATATTTCTGATGTCCGAAAAATATCAGGAGATGGAAAACGCACCGCAATTGAACGTGCTTCATCACGGATAAATATTGAGCATGTGATGCATCAAGCGATCGGAACTTTATCCAAGGGATTTAAGCGAAGAGTCGGCATCGCGCAGGCGATTTTACATGACCCCGATATTTTGATTTTAGATGAGCCAACGGATGGGCTGGATCCAAATCAGAAGCACGAAGTGCGGGAACTTATAAATGAGATGGCTAAAAATAAAGTAATTGTAATTTCCACTCATCTTCTCGAAGAGGTTGAAGTGGTGTGTTCCCGCGCTATTGTCATTGCTGCCGGTAAAATCGTTGCGGATGGCACTCCGGTAGACCTCGAAGAACAGTCTTCCTTTCACAAGGCGGTAACAATTTGCGTGAAGGATGCTCATAGCGATAGTTGCAGAGCAAATTTAGAAGCAGTTGAATTAGTCTCTCGTGTCGATCTTGTTGAAAAAACAAACGGCTTCACCACGTTAATGGCCTTCCCAGAAAATGGGCAGGATATTCTTGATCAGGTGAACTCGAGACTACGGAATAATGATATCGAAATCGAAGAAGTTCGTGTCGAGCGCGGACGCCTTGATGAGGTATTTCGCCGAATTACAACTTCGGTTTGAGGGAGGATAAATTGGGAGAAAGTTGGGCTATCTGTAAGCGGGAGTTGAGAGCATATTTCACAACACCGCTAGCCTACGTATTTATCGTTATTTTTGCGGCGATGAATGGCGCCACGGCATTTTTTTTCGGCGGTTTTTTTGACCGTGGACAGGCTGATCTTCAGCCACTTTTTAGTTTTCTTCCCTGGCTATACCTTTTTCTAATCCCAGCCGTGGCAATGAGGTTATGGGCGGAGGAACGAAAATCCGGGACCTTGGAACTAATGATGACCCTACCGGTTTCGACTACCCAAGCGGTGCTAGGCAAGTTTTTGGCAGCTTGGATATTCACTGGAATTGCATTAGCGCTTACGTTTCCAATTTGGATTACGGTGAATTATCTGGGCAATCCAGATAACGGCGTAATTTTGGCCAGTTATGTTGGGGGACTATTGATGGCGGGGTCGTACCTGGCAATTGGCGGCTTTGTTTCGGCAATGACCCGAAATCAGGTGATTGCATTTGTAGTAGGTGCAGCGGTCATCTTCCTGTTCATGATGAGCAGTTTGGATCTGGTATTGGGAGTGTTTAAGGGATGGGCGCCTACGTTGGTTATAGATCTTATCCAGTCCATGAGCTTTCTTGTACATTATGATGCCATCGTTAGGGGTGTCATCGATATTAGGGATCTGATCTTCTATTTGTCGATCATGGGCGTATTTCTATTTGCAAACGTTATAGTTGTTGATCTGAAAAAGGGCGCGTGAGGAGCAAAACATGCCGAACGAAACCAAAAGTTGGGATCGCCGCCAACTGGCCGTAACCGCACTAGTTGTTGCAGCGATATTCTTCATAGCTCTTCACGTATTATCCACGGAAACCTTTCGAAACGCGACAATCGATCTGACGGAAGACAAGGTTTATTCTTTATCCGATGGTACTAAAGAAGTGTTAGCGGCGGTTAGGGAGCCTGTAATACTTCGCTTGTTCATTTCGGACGAGCTAATTGATAAGAGTCCAGGACTTAAAGATTATGCAAAAAGCGTCCGGGAGCTGCTGCAGCGATATGTCGAGCTGTCAAATGGTCGAATAAAGTTGGAACTTGTTCGACCAGAGCCTTTCTCACCTGAAGAAGATCGGGCGGTGGGGTTTGGTCTGCATGGTATTCCCATAACGCAGGCAGGGAACTTGGGTTATTTCGGGCTTGCTGGAACCAATACGACGGATGATTTGGACGTAATACCATTTATTTCACCACAGAGAGATCGATTTCTTGAATACGACCTGAGCCGTCTTGTCCAAAATTTGGCGAATCCCAAAAAGAAGAAGGTCGGCTTGGTTTCATCTCTACCCATGATGTCCGATCCACTTAAAAGATACCGACCGTGGCAGGTAATTGAGCAGTTGCGTGAGTTTTTCGACGTTGAGCGTATTACTCTCGAAGACCCCATTCCGAAAGATGTAGACGTTTTAATGGTGGTCCATCCTCGAGATATGGATGACACAGACATGTACTACATCGATCAACATGTAATGCGGGGTGGCAAAACGTTGATTTTTGTTGATCCCTATTCGGAAACAGCTACGCGGGGCAATGCAACGCAACGGCAGCCACCGGACACTGGATCCGATCTCAAAAAATTGTTTAAGGCGTGGGGAATACAATTTGAAAAAAGTAAGGTTCTTGGCGACCGTAAGGGCGCACAACGCGTTAGCGCTGGAACCGATTCGCTAGGGCGACCGGTCATAACAGATTACATCGCCTGGGTGACATTGACTGGTGATCAAATAAAACGCGACGATGTAGTGACTGGTGAGTTGGAGCAAATCACCATTGCGTCTTCAGGTTTTATAAAGCAAACCGACGGGGCAAAATACGATTTCGATCCTATTCTTTCCTCTAGTGCACAAGCGATGGCAATTAAAGTAACGGATGTTAATAAAGAGCCTGAACCGGCACAGCTTTTAAAAAACTTCAAGGCGATGGGTAAGCCATTTGTTGTGGCTGCGCGAATTTCGGGCATGTTCAAAAGCGCTTATCCTGATGGCCCACCAAAAGACAAGATCCGAAGTGAAATCCGCGAAGCGAGAATTAAACGTGAAGAAGAAGTCCCCGATGCACAAAAACACCAAAAGCAATCGTTGAAGCGAGCCAATCTAATGGTTGTGGCGGATACTGATCTTTTGGCCGATGATTTTTGGGTCCGGGTGCAAGATTTTTTCGGCCAAAGGGTCCCCGTCCCCGTTGCAAATAATGCAGATCTATTGGTGAATGCCGTGGATAATATGGCGGGTACAGCATCTCTTATTGGCCTTAGGAGCAGGGGTGTAACAAATCGTCCCTTTCACCGGGTCGATTTAATGAAGCGTGACGCGGAGCTGCGTTACCGTGCTAAAGAGCAGGGTTTGTTAGAAAAACTTAAGGAAGTTGAGGGAAAACTTAAGGATCTTCAAACAAAGGAAACCAAGGCGGGTAAAACCGTTATTCTAACTGCAGATCAAAAGTCCGCCATCGAAAAATTTAGACGTGAATCTGTTGCGCTCCGCAAGGAACTACGCGCTGTGCAGTTGTCGCTGCGCCAGGATATAGATCGACTGGATGCCCTATTAAAGGCGATCAATGTTGGTTTAATTCCGGTTTTGGTGGTCGTATTTGCGCTTGTGTTGGGCGTTGTGAGACGTAGTCGGGCACGACGTCATCGATTTGCGGATGCGACTGCTCATTAATAGAATAATCAACATAGTTTGACGATATATCATGACACCTAAAACATTATTCGTATTTTCCGGAGTGACAGCAATTTTAGTAATTGCCGCAGCTCTTTCCGTAATAAACCGGCCGGCGGCTACCTATATACCAACTGATCGGCCGCTCGTATTCGCAGGGTTCAGCGAACAATTGAACGATGCAACTTCGATCCAAATTCAGACAGAAAAAAGAAAATTTACAATCAGGCGATTTGGTGAAGGTTGGGGTGTTGCTGAGTTAAATGGGTATCCTGCAAAATTCGATAAAGTAAAGACAATCCTTGTTGAATTATCTCAATTGAGACTTCTGGAACCGAAGACAGCTGATAGTGCGCGTTTTGATCGTTTAAATCTCCGGAATGTCACAAAGAAAGGCTCTAAATCGAAGAAAGTGACGGTTAGTGATAAAGCCGGCAAGATCTTGGCCGATGGTTTGGTAGGCAAACGTTTCGAAGACTTATTTGGCACCGGAAAGGGGGGGACGTATATGAGGATTGCCGGTAAAAAGGAAAGTTGGCTTGTTGAGGGTATCGTAAGCGCCGGAAGTGGGCCGTCCGACTGGGTGTCCAGAAATATTATCGATATCCGTGGTGGATCTATGCAACGGTTACAAGTCGAATCCCCAAAAGGAGGGCATGTCGCCGTTGGCCGGAAGAATATTACTGATAAAAATTTTTCGTTGGAAGATATTCCACCCGGTAAAAGTCAGCGAGGGGAATGGGAAACTAACCAAATGCCTAAAGCACTAGAAAATTTGACTTTGATAGATCTTAAACGAGCAGACGAATTAAATTTCGGTAAGCAAACCTATAAAGGAAGCTTCACGACCTTTGAGGGGCTAGTAATCAATTCCGAGGCGGCCAAAATCGGTAAAAAGTTTTGGGTGAGATTATCTGCTGCTGTAAACCAGGATGCCGATGACACGATTAAAACCCGGGCAAAAAGCATTTCGGACCGCCTCAAAGGCTACGTCTTTGAAATTAAAGAAGAAGTCGGTAAAAAACTGACCTGTGAGCACGTAAACTTGCTTGAAGGGGCGGGTACAAAAGCTTGTGCTTAGT